>NZ_JYNP01000086.1 GCF_000934755.1 Desulfonatronovibrio magnus | reverse complement strand
CTATTTCACCGGGGTATGCCATACATGATCAGGCAAAAAAATCTGTTGGCTCTGGGCATATTTGCTTACAACTGGTTTTTGAGTATCGAAATGGGCGTTCTAAGGCCAATTATAGACTCTATAGAGGATATTTATACAATTAAATCAATATCTTGATTAGGTCCGACCCCATAAGAATAGACCCCATAATTTTCCAGTTCCCGGATGTATCCAAAGCCCAGAATGGATGAGACCAGGCGCAGGCCTGGGCCGTGCCCGCACCAGGATAAGGGGCGTCAGCCAGGCCTGTGCACTGTAAAGCATCGCCGCCGTCGGTCCTGATATAATACGTGCCGGAATAAGCGGTCGCAATGGCTGGCGGCAAGACTGACAGAATAAAAAAACCAAGAATAATCCAGAATATATGAACAATTTTAGTCATCATTTTTTCACCCTCCAGTGTAATGAAAAATCGTTCTTAGGGCATAACGCTTTGCGGCTGTCACAGGGACATCCTCTCCCCTCGCCAGATTGAATCAGCAAAACATTATCATTTTTAGAGATGATTTGAATGGGGACAGTTTCCGAGAGTAATTTCCAGCATCAGCAAAAAAGCGTGCCTGTATGAATCCAGACCTTGAAAAGGCTGAATTGCCGCATCATGACTAGTTTTGAATATGGACGGCTATCAGAAGGCAACGTGTGGAGATAAAATTAAAACCTCTCCATATTTCTGTGAATAAGGAGTCTCTGAAAAGAAACAGCTAAGCGCCTCTCCCAGACCAAAGCCTGTGAGAGGCGGAAAGGCGGGCACTTAAGAAAGAATTTCATATTTAGGCGCTTATTGGAAATTTCAAATCAACATGTTGGGTTGTTAAAAAATCATTGCTTACATGTTTGTGGGGACAGTCCGGCACTCACTCTAAAAGGAAAAAATTGCAGTGAACTCAGAAAAATCAGTCCAAGCGAGGGACAATTCCATAGTGCTCGCAGATAAATGTCACCTGCTTTCACTTCCGGGCTGAACATCATTTCTTCATTTGCTCCAGCCTGCGTCTCAGGCCGGCTAGTTCTGCAAATGCCTCTTCCTTCTGCCGTCGTTCCTCTTCCTCTCTTGCCCTGGCTTTTTCCAACTCCTTTCTGGTAGCCTCCAGGGCCTCGGCATGGGAACGTTCCTTGCGTTTGAGCAGATCCAGGTATTCATCCTCCACGTCCATCTCTTGGCGGATGGCCCTGTTCAGGGCGGCACGGGCCAGACAGGTAATATTTCTCGGCCAGGTAGCGGCGAAAACGACTGATATCCTCACCCTTGCCTGCCTTTTGAATTTCGATGAGTACGTTCTTTCGCTCCACTTCTGCGGTCTTGATCACAGCCGAAAAGTCCAGGCGAAAGATGGTTACCCCAAGGGAGGCCACCTGAGCGGAACGTTCCCGATGCTTGAACTCCAGTTCTTCGACCTCCTGTCCGATAATGGTGGAGATGATCACCCGGGCCACAGGCAAATCATCCATCAGGTACTTGAACACGGCACTGTATATCGTGTTGGCTATGAGAATGGCATGGTTCTTCTGTTATGTTGATGGTTGGGGAAGATTTGCTTCTTCAGGCCGAAGGCCAAGCCTTTCTTGCCTCATCCCTGGCAACGACAGGGCCAATTGACTCCTACGGATGAATTCTCAAGCCATCCTGTTTGATTTTCAAAAAAAAACTGCAAAGTATCCTGCTACACCTCATCTTTGGAAAAAGGGTGTATAAAGGGTGTATTTCAAGACGCAGGTCAATCTTTCTTCTGTGTCCGCTGATCATTTTCATGTCATGATATCTGATCCCCTGAAATCTCTTTGATACCACGGCCAGGTCGATATCACTGTCGCTATGGGGCACCCCGCTTACAGCCGAACCGAACAGGTAGGCCTCTGCAACATCAATTTCTGCCTCGCGAAGCAAGTCAAGAAACAAGAGTGCTTTTTTCACTGATATATCTTTTGCAGAAGACATTTCCTTATCTCCATAATCCGGGAAAAGTTTTCAGCTGCAAAATCCTTGGTGCAAAGGGGAGCATTACCCGTCTGTAAACAGAACCATTCTGATACTGGGGACAGGCACCCCGGCACCCACTTGAGCTGTATTTTGAAATCGTATGTCTGAATTATTGCCAAGTGGGTGCCCGGAGAGGGAGCATTACGCGTTTCTGACAACCAGATAGGGGACAGTCCCGAAGGCAGGGACAGTCCCCGTTCCAAGCCATGATAAACCGCTTTTAACCCCATAAAAGATGTGACAAACACATCAATTTTTTCAGTTGTCAGAAACGCGTAATGCTCCCCCCGGAGAGCCAGTCCCCCTCCGGGCTGAAAGCCTCCGGGCAGGAAGCCGTGCCAAGTATAAAGCTTCATGCTTCGATCTAGCTTTTTAATTTAAAACTGGCAATGCTCCCGGTGCAAAGTCTTTAAAACCGTAATTTTTTATCAGAATACCTGTATTTACTTGAGTCTATTCCTTTAATTCCAGCCAATCATAATCCACCCAGCTGCTGGAGCCTGGAGATTGGCTGTACTGCCTGATCCACAGGCTGTCTCCACCGCTGAAAGCATCGCCTGGAATCACAAGCCTTGAAAGGTCACTGGCTTCAATCCAGCCGTTTCCATAGATATTGAACGAGCTAGTATCAAGATAACCTCCAATCCAGAGCTGGAGCCAGTGATTGCCGTTTTGTACATTCTCGACCTTGAACACTTCGGATGCGTAAGTATCCCGATCAATATCCAGGTTTACTGAATCTATGACCAGGTCAGATGACTGGAAGTCAACATCATGCTTTTTCCATCCGCATGCATTATTGCCAGACCAGGGTAGAACATAAAGTGTAGTATTCTCATGCTGAGCAAAATCCATCTTCAGACTGTCAAGGTCATCCACTGATATCCAGCCGTGGCCATAAGCATTGAATGCGCTTGTATTGACGTAACTTCCTAAAGCCTCCGACCCGGTCCAAAGCCTGAGCCAGGATATATTTCCGGCGGCATGAATAATATCACCGAAGCTGGTTGTACCAGAGGATGCAGGACTGACTGTCAACCCGCAATAATCTAAATAAGTCAACCAATCATCTACAGTGCCCCAGTTATGATAACGCCCCATGTATTCATAATAAACCACTCCATTATAGGTCAGCAGGGTTATGTTGTTTGATGCATAGTACCGGTAGTACATGGTATGTTCGTATTCGTCGAATACCTCAACAGGCAGGCCTGAAGGGTAAAACCATTGAGGATAAAGACTCTCAATTGTGTCAAATATCCGCTCAGCCCTTCGGAGTTCGGGCGGCTGAATATTTTGCGACCGCAGCAGATAGAAACGGCTGACATTTTCAGACAGATTGCGAGTCAGGTTTATTTTATTGTTCCCGTCAATATTAATTAAAAAAATGTTTTCACGATCTGTAAATACTATGTGCTCATTATCTGTCCAGCTAAGCGGGATCGGCCTTGGCGTTCTTAGTGATATCAATTCTTGGGAATTCAATCCGTTCGGCCAATCAACAATATTGATTCCGCTTTGGGTTTGTGTGCAAACTTCTAAGGCAACCTTGTTTCGGTCAGGATTGAGAACAGGATTCCGATCGCCAATGCTTGTGCTTGGACTGTTTCCGGGCCAGGCTGCAAATTCTTCAGTCACAAGGTTATACAAATGTATCTCATGTCGAGCTGCGTAGGCTGACCATACCTCTGTATTTGAAAACACGACAATATCATTGTCCAGCCAGATAAAAGATGATTTATGAGTTGCCCGGTTGCGTACGGCGTGGCTGCCAATAATCTTGCGAAGGTTGCTGTTATCAATCCCGATTATCCATGCCTCCTGACGATTTAGCCCTATGTCTTCCAATCCTTTTGCAAAAATGATTTCCTTGCCGTTTGGTGAAATATCAAAGTGGTCAGAAGCGCCTCCCCCACTAGGCAGATTTGTAATTTCCTGAACCATGTTGCCGGCAAAATCAATTACCCTAAGACCTCTAATCCTTTTGCCTGTTTCGTAATATGAATAAACAATGCGTTGAGTCTGCTCATGAACCTTGAAGTTGTCGACATGATATGGTGCATCCAGATGAGTCAGTTGATTTTTGGGAGTAACAAAATCGCCATCAAAGTCGGCTGTCCAGATGTTGTAGGAGCCTGACTTGTCTGATATAATAAACGAATTGTTTTCCAGTGAAACTGTCCCGTAATGTACTGTTGCCTTCTTGTCAGAAGTCATGGTGATGCTGCATGACCTTCTGGCAGCATCAGTTAAATCACACCCGGTCCAGGACGTGAAGTCCGCGCCACCGCTGGTGGCCGGTGCGGTCAGGACAATCTCAGTTCCGCTATCTATACCTGTATATATATATTCGGTAATGCCGCTGTAAGCTTCAGGATTTGCCGTGATGGACACGCTGGTAGCGCCGATGGAAGACACTGTGAGGGTATGGCCGGAAGTGGCTGAAAATGGATATTGATTTCCCTGACCTGAATTGTATAATAGTGATACTTCTAAATCACTCAGCACACGCTCCCAAATTCCAACCTCGTCAATTTTACCACGCCACTGATAGCCCCAGCCGGACGGACCGGCAGAATGAGCTCCAATAGTAAATACAGTGTTGGCATTGCCGATGCTCCCACTCAAGACATTCGATCCTACAAGTTCGCCATCTACATATATTTTGGCTGTTGCTCCATCAAACGTTGAAGCAATATGATACCATCTGTCATTTTCAAGTACAGGGGTTAAGACTCGATTGCTTTGACCGTTAGAAAGTCTGTAAAGTGCGTCAACTCTACCATCACCGACCCATCTTAAGTGATAACCATAGTTTGAAGTGTAATCTCTCCCTTTTGATATAATATTTTTATGACTGTTTGGATTATTGCTGAATATCCAAGCTGACATTGTGATAGCTGTTCCTGTAATATTCAGACTCGAATCATTTCCGCATGTTAAATAAGCACTGCTCGATCCGTTAAAATATGGACAATAATTTATTATGCCCTGATCCGAAAGAGTCGTGACCCCTGAAGCAGCTTCACAATGGTTGGTGCCATGGGAATCCAAAAGATGATTGTCCAATGTCCAGTACGATACCAATCCGCTTATCAGATTGTTGCTTAGCTCATGGTAATGGGCGGTCTTGATTTCACTGGGATTCATTCCCTCCTTATAAGCTCTGGCCTTGAGAGTTCCTGGAACTGGTACACTTATGAAACTGCCTGAGGTAATATCCCAGCTTGATTGCGTGGGTTCGCTGCCATCTGTGGTGTAGTGGATCGTGGCTCCCGGTGTGGAGCAGCTGATTGTAACGTGAACGATATTACCTTCGTGTGCCCCGCCGTCAGGATCAAAAGTCGGAGTAGCTACGGTTTCAGTTACACTGGTATAGTTTACCGTCACCGTCTTGTCCTCATCCATCGTTACCGTACACGTCCTAGTCTCAGGATCCGTCTCATCACACCCGGTCCAGGACGTGAAGATCGCATTATCCTTTGCATCCGGTGCGGTCAAGGTGATTTCCGTGTTGTTGGGGATGATTGTATGGCTGTAGTTGGTTGTTCCTCCGTAGTTGGATGGAGTCGCAGTGATGGAAACAGAGGATGCGCCGGTGGAGTTGACTGCCAGGTTGCGTGAAATTGTTGCCTCCCACTTGGCATACAGATGGACATCCTTTTCAGGCATTGAAAATGTGCTGTCAACTGGTTTAGTGATTCCATCACCTCCGGGTTTCGTGTTCCATCCAGCAAAAATGTAACCATGTTTCGCAAGGTTACCAATGTTATCAAGAACTTTTATAACATCTCCAGCTCTATAACTTTTCGCGTCAGTTGGCGGAGTTCCACTATGCTGTTCATTTCCATGATACATTACATAGTATTTGATTGGTGTAAAGAATACAGAAAAAGACAAGTTGTCATTCATATCAATAGATAACGGATTTGTTACAGAAATATCATCTGTTAAACCGCCCCATTTGAAAAATACGTATCCTTCACCAGGCAGCGCCTCAACGGTAACTGTGGATCCTTTATAGAAATTTTGCGTACATGGGAGAATGCAGGTTGCTCCATTGACAAGAACACCCCCCTCTCCTTCATTGCCTTTATTTATATTAAGTGTATAAGATCGATCAATTACTCTGATTCTTCCAAAGGTTAGATATTCAGTAGAAGATGCGTATGAATCTGTTACTATTGCAAATTCATGAGACCCAGAAGTCATTTCAGAAGTGTCGACTAAAAGCGTATTATTACTTTTTGAAAAAGAACCTTGCGGAGCTATATTCGTTGAAAAGCTTGCCCTGTTACCAATACTGGCATGATATACTTCTCTATTATTATAGTTCTTTTCGGAATTAAAATCTACAATATCTCCTTTGTAAGCAGTCTTTTCAAAACTGTCGAAGAGTGAACTCTCGTCGCTATATCCAACATTTAAATAAATAAATGGGTTAGGAATATTCCCATAGTCTGAAAACCACCAGATATGCTTGTTGTCATTTGAATGATAGGATTTGTGGCTGTCATAGTTTCCCAAAACTCCGTCAACTCTCAAAGTTGCCCTTCCGGTTGATGTATTGATACTCTCTAACCTGAATGTCTTTCCGTAGGAAGTGACTTCATAGTTGTCAGAATCCAAAATGTTAGTGATAAATTCATAACCGATAATAGTTGGTGGACTACCACTAGGCGAAACATAAATATTCACTGACTGACTGTTATTGTGTGGTGTATTATCGCAACCATTTACGGACATTGCATGAATTGTGGCTGTGTATGTCCCTTCAACAGAGAGAGATGGACATCCTTGAGGCCATGAAAATTCCATCTGTTCTGAAAAATTTGATGAATTGTAACCTGTTGAATCTGATTTTTTGCAAATATAGCTGCCAGGTCCTGTAATTGTAAATGTAACATCTGCTTGATCACTGCCCGGACCTTTATTAACTACATTGCCTCTGATTCTGTTTGATTGAGTAAAACTCATGGATGTCCTGTCAGCTCTGACAGAATCAACCTGGAAATCATATTCAGCACAATATGAGCTAATGGTGAAAGGTTTGCTTTGATCTGAATAGAATGGGTAAGTAGTGTCTTGAACACGCAACATACAGTTATTGCAAGCGGGCTCGGCTCCAGTCCAGTTATAAGTTCCAGTATTGCTGTAATTATTTTCTATGCTCGACCAGTTAAGGCCTCCATCGGTACTTAAGTCAATATTGACCTTATCACCAACATCACCTCTGTTTTCCCAGCGCAAGGGCACTGTTTCACCTACGTCAAAAATAGAACCTGCCTCAGGGTGTGTGATGAAAATGCCCGGCGTAGCTTTCTGGTTGATAACGAATAAGTGAGACTCCCAATAGCCGCTGACGGTCGACTCGACATTTATCAAGCCAGTACGCTGGAGACCTTGGCCTGGTTCAACACTGTAACGAATCGTTCCGTTTCCTTCTCCTTCTGTACCTTCATCTATGGTTACAAAACTGGGAGTCAGTGAGGTTGCTTTCCAGGATATATTTGAAGTCACTTGAATTTCCCCTGTCCCGCCAGCATTCGGAAAGTCCTTATTTTCAGGGGAGATACTGATATTATCTGGTATTAGCTGATTCACCAAAAGCCAATCATCTTCAGTTATTGCTTTCACCCCAAACCATAGATCATGTTTATGTTTTGCAACGATAATGCCTGCAAAAACCCACTCTCCATGGTCATTTTTCACCCAAACAGGTCCACCACTCATTCCATGTTCAGCAGTCGCAAACCAAACTCTAAGATAGTCGTCAAGTTGTGTATAAAATTTTCTTGTAAAAGGACCAATTTCATGCAAAGATCCATAATTAGGATAACCAAGAGCTAATTTTTCTGCATTTGATTTTAATGCATTATTACCATCAGTGTACCAATCTCCAAACAAACCATTATTAGCATCTTTATAAACCCTTCCAGCAAGGAAATCTCTTGTTAATGGAACATTAGAATCGCACTCTAAAGGATAACTATTAACATCACAGTGCTGCTCGATTAATGAAGCATAGTCAGTATAAACGCGATAATCACGAATCAGTTGTTGAAGTTCACCGTCTATTTTCCAAGTTGGAGTATCCCAATGGATAGAACCAGGATTATGAATGCTGTGTGCAGCGCTTATTATTATTCTTGGATGACCTATAACAGAACCACTATCAGACGACATTCGTCCTGTATATATATATGGCTTTTCTCCTATAAAAGAGCTATCAACTGGCTTGGGTAAGTAAATTATATCTGCATTTACTTTAAAAGGAAAACAAAATAATAATAAAAATAATGAATATGATATATTAAATATTGTTTTTTGCATTTTTCTTCCTCATATTTATAATTAATTTATATAATGTATAAAAAACTAATAACTTTTTATAAGGCTACCCTCATATGCAGCATTAACAAAAAAACTTAATCTTTCTTTTATTGTAGACAATAGATCATAATATTCAAAAAAAGTTTTGTTATTTTTCCATAATCCAATCATATTTAAAGTCAAAAAATCTATTTCAGCTTGAACCTTTAATGGGTATATGTAATCCGTCGATAAAAGCCTATGTGCATGAAATCCACTAAAATGAGGAAAGAGATCAGCAAATACTTTTTTCTCTTCAATAGTAATTTTCGAATCAAGAAAGTAGTCCTCAATTATTCTACGCAGTTCAGGCGAACGTGGGTCAGCCCTAGCCATAAGCAGTGCCCGCTGGGGTGATTGTTCACCGAACAAGTCTGAGTGTTGTGCGATTATCGGGATGGTTGCTTCACGGTCATGTTGAACCAGGTTGTCCAGGACTGTACTCGCAAGCAGGTGATGTATACTTGTGGTTTGAGATAGATCAATGAGATCTGGAATCAGCTCATATTGCTGGTTATAAACCAGGGCATCAAAGCCCTCGGCAAAACCCCCTGTCGGCGCTGCCTGCCATTTTTCATTTGATATATGTCTTTGGACTTGTTTAGAAAAATATTCGTCTGTTCCAGGATCTATCAGGCGGCCATAGTTACGAAGTGCCACAGCCCATTCATCTGCACTGCCAGATTGTTCAAAAATAATGCGAGCGTAGTCCATGGCAGCCTCGGGTGATAGCTGGCCCAGCCAATCAAGGGCTGCAACCCGTAACCAGGGATGTGAACGGAGAACTCCTCCCTGCCCAACCCTGAAGGGCATGTTGATTTCAAAGTCAATACCCGAATCCAAAAGATCTTGTATCAAGGCAACGGCCTCATCAGGAGGCAGGCTATGCAGCCAAGCAAGTGTTAGGTCCAGTACCTCCTGACGCTTTTCAGGTCTCTCCGCTGAATGAAGGGATGAATGAAGAACTGACACGAAATCAAATCTGCCTGTTTGTTCATCGAAGCCAACATCAGGTATTATTTCAACAATATTTGGCTGTTTATCAGGATATAATTCAGGTATTTTTAAAGTTGTCTCCCCAGTTGCTTGTTCAGAGTCAGGAAATTCGGGTAATTGAGTATTTTCTATTTGGGGAGCTTCAACCTTGGAGTTATCTCGAAAATACGAGGAAAAAAGTATGACGGAAAAGAAAACAAAAACTGCAAGTGCAAGATAACCCCATTTCCTGTATGATTTATCGACATGTCCAGTTATGTCAGCTGCATCGGATTTTTTATGCGCCATTTTTTCTCCATAAGGGATTAGAAAAAATATTGATATACCGCCATAGTGATGCAATGAGCTTCAAGTTAACTCCCATAGACCTTCTTGTGAGCACTAAGGGCTATCGGTATTCTAACGCTGGCTTTGCCTGCATCAATAAAGAGAAGAGTGTTTGACAGGATTAACCCAATTTAAACACCCCAAAGGCTTGCCCGGTTAACCTTCTTCCAGTTAACTGGGGGACCCCGGTTTGACGGGGCAGGCCCAGTTAAACCCTGCTTCGCAGGAAATCCTTCGGATTTGTTTAACCGGGCAGGCAGGATTAAGAGATGGATTAACAGAAAAGCATATTCATCCCGCCCCCGGTTGTATGCCCTTCGGGCTAGCTCTTCGAGCTATTCAGCTGGGCAAGCCGGAAGGCGGGCTAATGCAATCTGCGGCTTCCGGCCGATGAGTGCTTATCCTTTCAATCGTGCCTACCCTTAAATCTCTTTTCATTTAATCTGGGATGTAGAGGATTGACATATTGTTTCAGTCTGGAGACTGTCTGCCTGGCAGACCATCCCTTCCCATGCCGTCCTCTACATCATCCCTGAAGTGCATATTAAGATGCGACTGCAAAAACTCATTTTTACAGTCGCAGGAGTCAGGTGTCCCCAGTGAAACCCCTGTCTTCGACAGGGAGCCCTGCGGGCTGTTTCACGGGGCAGGCAGGAGTCAGGAGCCAGTAAAATCAAAGAGTTTATGGAGCTGATTTATTCCTGAATTATTCATTTCCCGACTTTTTGCATGTGCATCTATTAATGTTAATATCCCAGATACTTAAGCCACTCCTCAACAGTAAACCAGTAATGATAGCGGCCCTGGAAATGATAGTACACCACCCCGTCATAGGTAAGCAGGAAGATATTTCTTTCAGGATACTCCTGATAAATCATCAGGTGTTCATATCTGTCAGAGGTTCTGATGCCAGTGCCTGAAAAAAACCATTCCGGATAAAGACGTTCCGCTTCAGCAAATATCAGCTCTGCTTTTTCCATTAATGATCCAGTTTTCGACTTTCCCGCACGCACAGCACGGACGTAGAAGCTGGCTGACTTACTGCTGTAGAGGTCCACTTGGCCGTTGCGAAAGTTGACGAGCCACGCACGGTGTGTATCAAGGGGGTGGTAAGCATTGGTAGTAGACGACCAATAACTGGACGATACACTTGCAAACACTGGATCAATGGTCATATTGATCTGTGTATAATCCACCAGCGAATGCAATTCGTTCCTGTTTGGCAGACGCCAATCGCTATAACCGGCCCAGTTCAAATTTTCGGCTGCTTCCAAAGCTTGTTGCCATGTTCTGGTAACTGCGTCACCCGTGCACTGGCCATCATTCCAGGTCTGGCCATAACTGCAATTTTGCCACATCAAGCCCGTGGCCATATCCGTCACCGTGCCATCGCCATGATCCACCAAGTTCTGCTGGGGGGGAGGCCCGGCACGCACTGCACGAACGTGCCCGCTGCCCAATTTATAGAGGCATCTCACGACGCTGCTGTTGAAGTCGACTCGCAACGCGCGGTGATCGTTTGGAAAGGGGTAGCCAGTAGACGACCAATAACCGGACGACAAATTCTTAGGAAACCATGCAGCATTGAATAAAGGCGGTCCTATCGCGTTGGCCAGGGAGGACAGTTCTTTGATATCAGGCAGACGCCAATCCGAAAAACCGCCGAAGCTGGAGCTGTTCAGCCCAGCGATGAACACTCCCTTAGCGTTTTGCCAGTTGTAAGTATCGTTTTTGCTGGCATTGGTCTTCACTTCCCAGATCAGACCTGTGACATTGTCCCTGGTCATGATCCATTGACCCCCGTCGTCCACGTGCAGGGCATCATCTGTCAGTATTGTGCCCCCTTGCCCCAGCTTGGTGTAAGACCTGGGCAGGCGTGGCTGATATTGAGCATCCTGGCCGTAGAAGTCCTGGCCGGGGGATGGGCAGGTAATTTCTAGTTCGTTATCGTAGCATTTAGTCTGGCCCGTGTCCGGGAAGGGGTAATATGTGCTGGCCTGGGCGTGGGTGGAGAGTGTCAGGGCGGCAAGAAAATGGAACAGGAAAAGGAACAGGAACATGGCCTGGGATTTGGCGGCGATATTGGCGTTTTTCATGGGACGGTCCTTGGGTGGTTGTTACTTATCTGTTATCAGTTATTTTCTCTAAGTATTCTCACTTTTGAGCGAGTAAGTTTCTCTGCCTTTCGAATAGGTCTGTGGAAAAGGTAATAATGAAAAGGGCATGGCATGGGGACTGTCCCCGGCTTCGGGACGGGAGCATTACGCGTTTTTGACAACCAGGATGGGGACAGTCCCGAAGCCAGGGACAGTCCCCGTGCTAATCCGTCATTACTGGGTTTGATCCATCTGTAGCTACAACAGACTATAATTCAGTTCCAGTTGTCAAAAACGCGTAATGCTCCCCTTCGGGACTGTCCCCAACCAGTTTTCAAAAAATGCGTAATGCTTCCATGTGAAATGCTGATAAGGTTAAAAGACTAATTTTTACTGATTGTCAACAAAAAAAGATAAAGCTCTGGCTTGTTAAGCGGCGGGCCGGACCTCTCTCAGTGGATGGCATTAGTTCTGCCGTAAAATCATTTTTTGCAACTGAGCTTCCGGAGATAATCAAAAAAAAAGCTATCAAAATTGGATTCTGGCTGACAGATGCCAATAATGCATTAAAAGACTGTCCAGGGGGATGTAGAGGATTGACATATTGTTTCAGGCTGGAGACTGCCTGGCTGGTAGATCAGCCCTTCCCATGCCGTCCTCTACATCATCCCTGAAGTGCATATTAAGATGCGACTGCAAAAACTCATTTTTACAGTCTCAGGAGTCAGGTGTCAGGAGTCAGGAGCCAGTAAAATCAAAGAGTTTATGGAGCTGATTTATTCCTGAATTATTCATTTCCCGACTTTTTGCATATGCATCTATTAATGTTAATATCCCAGATACTTAAGCCACTCCTCAACCGTAAACCAGTAATGATAGCGGTTCAGGAAATGGTAGTACACCACCCCGTCATAGGTAAGCAGGAAGATATTTCTTTCAGGATAATGCTGATAAATCATCAGATGTTCATATCTGTCAGATGTTCTGATGCCAGTGCCTGAAAAAAACCATTCAGGGTAAAGACGTTCCGCTTCAGCAAATATCAGCCCTGCTTTTTCCATGTCTGTAAGGCCACGTTCAACCGTGCACCCATTGCCACCTGCACGCCATTCACTGTCCCCGTATCCTTCCTTGGTAGCCTTGACCCGGTAGTAATAGGTTCCGTCTGTCTTATTGGTGATGGAGGCACTCAAATTGCTGCCATTGTAGGCGATACGCAGATCGGAAGTGAAACTGGAATTGGTTGCCTCTTCCAGGACATATGTCACACCACTTGTGCTGGAGCTGCCCCAGTCAATGTTGTAATTGCCGGTATCACTACTTGTTGGAACCTGGATGAATGAAGGGGGCTCGACTGCAGACGCTCTGACGGAGAGCCAGGGGTAACCGTCATTTTGGGTGTAATCTGCATCAGAAGCCCAGACAGCAGCAAAGTCCCAATCAACAAATGTGTCTGAAGAGTATGGATAGGTCATCTGATCCGTGGTTCGCCCCTCCACGCCATCCTTGCCCACTGCGCCAGACTGACCTGTGGTCTGCGTATCCCAATAGTTGTCGGCGAATGTTGGAAAATGTCCAGGATCTCCAATAAAACCGCCGACATTGTCGCCGGTTCCTGATACGGTGCCTGTGCTGAAGGATCGACTTATTGTCCCCCGAGTAGCGCTGCCAATCAACCCGCCGACCCGTTCAACACCGCTGACCGAGGCCCTGCTATAGGTATCAGCAAGCGTGCTGGCCGTAGATCCCAAATCTCCGATTAACCCACCGACCCGCTGCTCTCCCTGGACGCTTCCAGTGGCAAAGGCCAGGGTAATATTGGTATCCTGAATTCTTCCCACCAGTCCGCCAACTTCGTTTACCCCTTTTACGGTAGATGCGCTGGAGACCCGGGTTAGAGAGTCACGAGGAGTATAATACCCACCGTCAGTTCGACCAATCAATCCTCCAATCCTGGAACCAGTGCTTATAACCTGTCCGGCTACCGAGATATTATCAACAATAGCATTGGACCACATCCTTCCGGCCAGGATCGCACAGTCAGATCCACAGCGAACATCGGCGTCTGCCAGGTGAACATTCTCAATGGCGGCCCCTTCAGCACTGCCGAAAAGGCCGCGCTGGTCTGCCCGACCATTGATCACCAGGTTGCGGAGAGTGTAGCCTCCACCGTCAAAGGTGCCGGTAAATGTACTGAACCCCGACTGCCACCGGCCAACCGGGTTCCACCCACGGCCATGATTCCAGATCACGGTGGATTCCAGATCAAGGTCGTTGGCCAGACGGTAGCTTGCCGTCAGATCATGGTGCATGGCAGCCAGCTCATGGATGGTGGTAATGATGTATGGGTCTTCAGGTGTGCCTGATCCATCGAGATCGGCCAAATCAACAGCCTGTTGTGAAGCATATTGGCTCAGGTCCCGAAAAACCGGATACCCCCTACCTTCATCAATTGTCCAGACAAGCCTGAAATTGTAGTGCTCGTAGGTGTCCTGCTGCTGCATCTGAGCCGTGGTTTTCCCGGTAACACCGGTTCCGGCGCTTTCTTGTTGATTGGAACTCTCCACATCCCAGTAACAATCGTGGGTTCTCGCTCCCCAACCAGTTGACCCGACAAAACCACCCACATTATCTCCGGTTCCACTAACCAGGCCAGTGCTGTAAACGCGGTGAAATTCTCCGCTATAGCTAACTCCAATTATCCCGCCGACATGATCTGCTCCGCTGACAGAGGCTCTGCTGTAGGAATCGGTGAACAGGGGCCAAAGTTCGCTGGTGCCGCCCACAAGACCACCGACGCGATGGTAGCCCTGAACCTCCCCTGTTACAGAGGCATAACGAATGGCCGATTTTCCGCCCAATTCTACAACGCCACCGATTGAACCTACCAGACCTCCAGTATAATTTGTTCCTTCCACAGTAACATCAACAGAAACATTCATAAGATTACCGCCGGCAAAAAAACCAAGCAGTCCTCCAACGTCTCTGTCCCCAGCAACAGAGCCGGAGACTGATACATTTTCAATTATTACTCCCCCGGCAGCGCCAGACAGGATACCGATAGAATGCGTCGGCCATCCTCCTTCTCTAAATACTTTGATATCCGCATTTTCTATATTGACATTTTTTACCACAGCCCCTCTCACATAGCCAAATAATCCCTGGTAATTTAAGATAGGATTTCTAGTAAACGAGTTATCCCCTGCCCGGTTGATAAAGAGATTGGATATTGTATAACCACCCCCGTCATAACTACCGGTAAAATATTGATCGTCTTCATAAGTCCCTATGGGCGTCCATCCTGTACCAGAACTCCAGGGTGCAACACCAAGGTCGATGTCCGCGGTCTGAAGGAAATGAGCGTCCAGGTGATCCCGGACGTTGTTTAGATGCTCGGCCGTGGCCACCAGGTAGGGATCTTCCTCAGCACCTGTTCCGCCGGCAAACTCAGCCCAGGCAATGGCCGCCGGAATCAGGCACATTGCAAGAATAAAAGTTATCCCAAGAAACAGCCGTCTCATGCAACAAGTACACTCATGTTCTGAGTGACTCCTGCCAGGAAAATGATCAGCAACAGTAAACATAAAAACACCTCCATAGTTATAGATTATTTCACATGAATTAAAAACCAAAAAGATATCATTTTGCCTTTAAGTTATTAATTAGGCGTTTATTGGATATTTCAAACAATCATGTTGGTCTTTAAAAATACTTGCTTTTATGTTTGTGGGGCTGTAGGCCTCCGGGCAGGAAGCCGTGCTCATGGGGAGCATTACGCGTTTCTGACAACTGAAAAAATTGATGTGTTTGTCACATCTTTTATGGGGTTAAAAGCGGTTTATCATGGCTTGGAACGGCTTCCTGCCCGGAGGCTTACAGCCCGGAGGGGGACTGTCCCTGGCTTCGGGACTGTCCCTTATGTTGCGAGTTTGTATAATCCCTTGACAGACATGTAAATAGCTTGATTTTTGGCTTGTTCTTGTATCCTCAATGATAACAGCTGGATACAAGAACAGGCAGCATAATTTTTTTTAAGAGGCAACATAATTTTTATCGCCAGCATGAACTCTACTTAAGCTTGGCAGAGCCTGTACTTAAGCCTTACAGGCTATCCAGCCAGTTTAGAGTTTCCTGCTCGTTTTCCCAGTTGATCAGCTCATCAAGCTTTTCGTCTTTAATCTGATTTTGGGTGTATTCAATGAACTTTTTTTGCAACTCCTTTTTTCTGGTCAGGTCCAGCTTGAGGTAGACCATGGTGGATTGAAGATTTTCATGGCCAAGATGGTTTTTGATATCGGTCAGGCTGAAGCCCGA
>NZ_JYNP01000085.1 GCF_000934755.1 Desulfonatronovibrio magnus | reverse complement strand
ACTCTGAAGTATCGTCCTTGGTATCCAAGGAAGCCTTTTGAAAGCTTGACTGATGCCAGAAAATGGGTTGAGGACTTTGTTAATTGGTATAATCATGAGCACCGTCATAGTAACCTGGCATATGTGACTCCCAATGATCGGCATACTGGCCGGGCCAAGGAAATCCTGGCAAAACGCCAAGTGGTTTATCAAAGAGCAAAAATGGCAAAACCTGAAAGATGGTCAGGTCGTACCAGAAATTGGAGCGCACCGACTGAAGTTACCTTGAATAAAAAAAGAACATCTAACACAGAAAAAAAAGCGGCTTAGATGCGACATCTTTCTTGACATCTACCGTCAATGTCCACACGAAAGGAAACAATATCTCCGGCCTGCTTGTCTGCAGTTCCCGAGGTGATGGTCTTGGTCAGGTCTATTTGTGGCTCGCCCACTGTAATACTGGTTTCATCACTGATGGGGTCTGCGTCATCATCTGTTCCTGGGGTTTTATGCTGGAACTTGATATTGTTTTTTAAGGTTGTGCCATTCTGATTGGGGAGCACATTGGCTACTCGGGCCTCATATTTCAGAGTCAGAGTACGCTCATCAGTATTATCATTTCTCAGTCTCCCAAAATCAGCTGTCAGGGTTTGCCCATCCTGGCTGAATTCTGCAGGCTGAGTGTCAACCAAGATTTCGTTATAAGTAATACCCAAACTTCCGGTTATATATTCCAGTCCAGCATCCAGTTCATCAACCACTTTGGCAGAAGAAGTATCAAAGCCACCAGGAATGGTGAGTTCACCCTGATATTCAATTGTTTCTCCAATGGCATAACGGGTTTGGGGGTTAAGTACGGTTTTGTTCAGACTGGCAGTGCCGTAAAATACGGTTGCAGAGCCAGTATTTATATTATTGTTTACGGAGGGATATTCTTCGTCATAGATGCGCTCACCTGTTTCTGTCCCAGGATCTCCAGGTGAAGCATCATTTGTTCCTTTAGCGCCGGGAAGACTGGTCCAGGTGGCTTGAGCTGTATTATTAATGCTCTCACCGGCATTTCCTGCCTCCGCATCAGCAGTAAAGGTTATTTCCAGACGGCCTCCAACCGGGAACACATCTATGTTGAATAACACAGTATTGCCGCTGGAGTTATTCTCAACCCCTGTTACACCGTTTTCAGAACTGGAGCCGACATTACTCAAGTTGCTGTATCCGGCAGGCAACTGATCTTTGATTTCCAGGTCATATCCTGTTGCTGTGCCCTCATTGGTTACAGTCAAAGTAAAGGTGGTTGTCCCTCCGGAAGGCGGCAGTGTTGTGGGTGCTGCTGATTTTTCAATTTTGATGTCTGCTTCAGCCACTTTAACGGTTTTCTCAACCGGGGTAAGCTCCACAGGCCGGTTCAGGGCATTCAGGAAGGCCACAGTGGCATTGTTGCTCAATTCGGTCCCGGCATGAACCCCAGCAATATTGGCCACAACAGCATCATATCTGAATGTGTACTGCGCTTCACCATCGGCATCAGAGTTGGTGACATTGCCAAGATAAAGCCATAGTTTGCTGTCATCTCCCGGATCATCCAGAAACACATCTGTGTCATCAGTCAGTGATACTAATTCATCCTCCGTAGATGAATTGATGCTGCCAGGATTCCATGCAGAACTAAGTAATGTATTGCTGCGCTTGAGCTCTGCGCTATTCTGTACGTAAGTCAGGCCCTTGGGCAGGGTGTCTTCAATAAAGACTTCCTTAGTCAGCCCGGCTGGCATTTTTACTTGAAACTCAAAAGTCACCACCTCTCCGATGAGCAGCTTGTCGCTATCGCTCCCTTCAGATTTGGCAACAATGCTTTTTGCCATGCCCGAAGGATTAACCGGTGAAGGATCATCTCCCGGCTGCACAGGGATAAGGGTGGGTGTATCGTCATCAGAAGGGACATCATCCAACTCTTCACTGCTGACTACTGCTGTATTGGAGATGACGGTCCCCTCTGGAATATCACTGTTAATTGTCACCCGGAAACTCACGGTCACGCTCTGGCCGGGATTAAGAGTGCCAATATTTACTGACACAGGATCTTCAGTGACCACAGCACCCAGGCTGGTAAATACCGAGCCAGGGACAATAGTTGTATAAGCTGGAATATCATCATTCAGACGTACATTTGATGCTGCTCCTGAGCCCGTATTGACCAGGGTCATCCGGTACTCCAGCGTATCGCCTGGATTGGCAACACCAGTACCCCCTTGATCCACAGCCAGAAAGACCCGCTTCTGCAGCTTCAAATCAGGAGACGCGCCTCCTGCTGTAATGGACGTGGGCTGATTGCCGTCATAAGGGTTGCCGTTTCCGTCAGTCAGCGTACTTCCATCATCCCATGAAGCAGTTCCCTGGTTTACATAGGTTTGGCTCTCACCGCTGACTGTTGCGATGGTCACATCAAAACGTATTTTAAGAGATTGACCTGGTTCCAGATCGCTCAGATCGCTCCAGGCCAGATCTTGTCCATTCACAGTAACATTGCTGGATGGGACTGCGCTGCCATCAATATAGGTCAGACCGCCTGGTATTGTATCCTTAAATTCCAGCCCAGTCAGGATTTCATTTCCCCAGTTATGCAGGACAATGGTGTAGCGCAAAGTGTCACCTTGGTCGATGATGCTGTTTCCATTCTCATCACTAAGCCATGATACGGTTTTTTCAGCGTACAATGGCTCCTGAAGTTCAGGGTATCCGCCAACAGGTACATCAGTAGGCTGGAATCCATTGTCCGGGATGCCGTCCGCGTCCGTAGGCGTGGGCACGGTCTGATCGGAATCCACCAGACCCTGGTTGGTGATGACCGTGCCGGCTGGCGTATCTGCGTTTACCGTAACCCGGAAGGTGATGGTCGCTGCTTCTGCCCCCAGCGTTCCCACTTCAGCTCTAACCTTCACTGGGTCGCCGTCCACCGAGATCGTGCCGGATGTGGTCGTGGCGGAGTCCGCTACATAGGTAGTATGGGCTGGAATCGAATCTTCCAGAACCACATTGCTAACCTCTTGCCCACTCTGGTTGGTCAGGACGATGGTGTATTCCAGGGTATCGCCGGAAACAACGTCGCCCTCACCCACCCTGGACACCGTCTTGACCGGATAGATAAAGGCCGTTGTCCCGGGCGTAACGGTAGCGGATGCGGTGACACGGTAATCATTGAGCGTATCCTCTTCATTCAGAGGCCCGGTACGTCCGCTGTCCGCGGCCCCCGTGGCATCCTGTCTGCTGGCAAAGGTACCGGTGATGGTGTTCTCCAGGGGCTCGCCCACCACTGCGTCCAGATCAACAGTGACTCTATAGCTGAAGGTCTTGCTGCTGCCATTTTGGATGGTCCCGAGGTCAAAGACCAGAGCGGCTGGGTCATCTGCATTTACAGTCGCGCCTGTTGTTGAGTCGCTAATATACGTCAATCCAGAGGGAATCAGATCAGTCAATTCAACTTTATACGCATCAGCGGCACTGCCCTCCGCATGACTGACCACAACCTCGTAGGTCACGGTGTTGCCCAGGGCCGGAGACGTGGTATCCGGCGTCTTGACTATCTGCAGGACCGGTTCGACAACCGTGACCTCCAGCGTGTGTGTTGCGCCATCAGGGGCAGTGTCGCTGGTGACCTTGGCTGTATTGGGCAGTTTATCTTGATTCTGATTGCCCTCAATGTTTTTGATCCGTGCCTTGATTGGTATAGTGAAATGTCTATTTGCACTATCTGTATCTGGTGGAACAGTTACATTCCCCATTTCGATAGTTATTATGCCATCCGGGTTCTGAGTGGCAGATCCATCTCCAGTATAGCTGATGCTTTGGTCGGCGATGATCGTTCCCATTTCAACAAACGCCAATCCATCCGGCAGCGTGTCGATCACGACGACATTATCCGTCACACCGGGCAGCAGGGAGACCTTGAGGTCGAACTGCACTTCATCGCCAATGGCCAAGCTGGAGGAAAACCCATCAGACACGGTCTTTTGGATGGCGAGCGTGGCATCCAGGACAAGATCGCGGCTGGTGGTTTTGCCGTAATTGTTCAGCTTCGTTTCATCGGCGTCATCCAGCACGTCCGTTCCATTTCGGCCTGTCCCATCAGACAAACTGTTGTACTCAGCATCAACCTCATTGGTCAGGGTCGCGCCCGTGGGAGCCTGGTCGATGACCGTGGCATTGTAGGTGATGGTCAGCGCGGTGTTGGGCGGTAGGTTGAAAAAGGGCCAAGTCAGGGTGTTGTTGGGTTCTGTCTGGATGGCGTCAGCAGCTGTCAAGGCACCGCCTTCACCTTCGCTCTTGACTACGCTGTTGTCCGGATTGGTCACTCCAATGGCGGTAAAAAAAGGCCCGGCCCCATTATTTGCTCCCAGCAACCCATCCGGCAAAACGTCCTTCAATTCCATCCGGTAGGCAGTGGCATGGGCATCAGTGTTTTGCACAACAAGCTGGTATGTGACCTCGCTCCCGGCAGTGGCCGGGGTGCCCGCGGTGATTGTTTTTTCCAGTTCAAGTTTGGGTTCACGAACGTTGATGGTTGCCGTGTCAGATGGGTATGGTTCTTTTGCACCATCATAAGTCAGGGTGGCGGTATTAGTCAGGGGCGTGTTGCGCTGGTTGGCCAGGATGTTCTCCACCTGGACCTGGTATTGGATTTCGATATTCTGGCTGGCCGTTCCGTTGTTTTGGACCGTGCCGAAGTCAAATTTAAGTGGATCGGTCCCGGCTCCGGGGGTTGTGGACGGTGTTTCAGAGGCTGTAAAATTGGAACCCGGCAGGGTGATAACAATCTCTTGGCCGGTGTACGAAAGGCCGGTCGGCAGATTGTCTTCAATTTTGAAATTGCCTGTCTGACCCACTGGCACGGGAATGGTCAGGGTGACGGTGGTGATCTCGCCGATTTGCAGAGAATCGTCCTCAACTGCTTTGGTTACAGTCGGCCGGTCGGCGGTTACTTTAGCGTTCTTGGTTGCAGTCAGATTGTTGACCTCGCCAGATCCTGTCCGCTCACCGGTTTCGCTGCCTGGTTCGCCAGGTGCGGCATCGTCAGTGCCCTTGTCCCCCGGCAGGCTGGTGCCCTGAACTTCAGCCGTGTTGGTCACCACTTCCTCAAATTCAACTTCCGGATCAAGCGTGGCCTTGTAGACGACCGTGATGGTTTCGCCCGGGGCGAGATACCGTTGGTCGGCATCCAAGCAAGACATGTTCATGGCAAGGGCTTGTCCTGCAAAGCTGCCGCACGTGGTAATGTTGGTTCCTTCTCCACGACTCAGCGTCGCGCTGGTCAAAGTTGGTGTTTCAAAGCGATCAGGCAAGGTGTCTGCAATCGTTACCTCCCAGGCCTGGGTCACATTGGTGATGCTTGGATTGCTCACAACAACGGTAAAAGTAATTTCGTCGCCCCCGCTGGCCGTTGTGGGGTTGGCGGTCTTGGTAATCTCCAGATTTGGTTCGACAATGGTTACGGCATGGGTTGCCGTCTGCGACTGCGGGTTATTAGCGTTATTCAAATAATTGAGAGCGGCGGTATTGGTCTTGGAATCACCGCGGTTGTTGGCAGAGGTATTCATCACCAGGGCGTCCAAGGTGATGATGATTTGGGCCTCTTCAGTGTGGTTGTTCTGGATGTTGCCAACATCGAATTGAAGTTTTTGGTTGGCCCACTCGGGGGTGATGAGAGTATTTTCCGTAGGCAAGGTACCGCCATCGGCAACTCCGTTAATCTGATTGCCTTTCTGAACAGTGACACCGGCTACGGACGCTCGAATTTTAGCCGTCCCAGCTAAAAATTCCTGCCCGGCCGGCAGGGTGTCGGTAAAAATGGCGCTGTCCGCTGGGCTGCGGGTCTGTCCGCTGGGGAGTGTGTAGGTGATCTGGTAGGTGATGACCTCGCCGATGGCGACGTTGTTTCCAGTAGTCCAGGCCTCCTCGGATTTGGCGGTGATGCTTTTGGCCACGGTGGAGGCTTTCACTATGGGCTCAGCTGTATCTGTGTTCTCAGTCTTACGCCTGTCATCCACATCGCCATCCTGGCTATAACCCTCGACTTTAGCTGTATTGGTGAAGGTCGAGCCGGTCACCACGTCATCACGGACCTTGGCGGTGAAGGTGAATGTTCTGCTTTGGTCAGGTTCAAGCCTAGATCCAGCTTCTGACTCATAAGTGACCGTGTCTTTGGCGGTGTCAAACGCGAATGTGAAACCAGTCAGGTCGTCAGTAGTGTCGGTGATAGGGTCTGGAGGAGTTAGATCAAATAAATCGTTGCCGTCACCATCGTTAAGCACATCCGTGATCACGATATCAAACGCCGGTGCTGTGCCAGTGTTTTCCAGCCTAAGAGTGATGGTCACGAGATCGCCGGCTTGCAGGTCGCTAGACGGGTTGAAGCTCTTGGAAATGTCAAGTACGGGCTCGCCAAAATTAATATCGTCTCTGTCTGTGATGTCCGGTCCTGTTCTGCCGGTGTAGTCCAAGCTGACGTTGTTGGTCTTGGCCTGAAGAGATGTGGTAGCGGAGTTGGCCAAAGTGTCAAGCACTTTGGCATTATATGTTATTTTGAAGCTGTTGCCCTCACTACCTTCTGTTCCGGTTGCTACCGTGTTACCGGCGAAGGTGATGGTCAGTTCTTGTCCATCAACACCTACTGTCGGGCTTGTGCTTACGGTGCCAACAAAGCCGATGTCGTCAACGATCACCGAGTTGTCTTGGTACTCAAACCCCGCGGGCAAGATATCCTCGATGACCAGACCCGGAGTCGTGCCCTCGGGCAGGGTCACGGTCAGTTGGTATGTGACCACATCCCCGGGCACCACGCTGCTGCCAGCCGGGCCTGGGTCAATACTGATAGAAGTCTTGCTAAGCGCCGGCTCAGCAATACTTATACTGGCATCATCCTGGATATCGGCGAAGGATTCCGCCGCACCCGCCAGGGCCTTCCAGTTGGCGGTGGCGGTGTTGACGATCTCTGCCCGCGGGTTGACGCTGGTGGCGATATCACAGTCATAACTAATCACGGCGCGGCCATTCTCGTGAATGGACTCCAGCACCAACGGATCGCCCGAATCGAACAGGTCGCCACCCGTGACGCTGGCACCACTCACATTGACATTGCCACAATTAACCAGGCCGGCGGGTTGGTCGTCCCAAACCGCAATATCAAACGCCGGCGCACTGCCGACATTGTCCAGCGTGATCACAAAACTCACCCGGTCGCCGGCATCGGCATCGAGCAGGTTGCTGTCGACCGGATCACCCACGGAGTCCGGATCGAGGCTGCTGCTAGTATTCGTGGTGCTGGCAACCCCCTTGGTGATCTCAAGCTCGGGTTCTTCCAGGGTAATCTGGACAATGCCCTCAGCGGTGGTCGCATCCTCGCTGGTATTACTCTCGCGAGCCTCGGCCTGGTTGGTCAGCAACAGACCATCGGCAAAGGGGGAATCACTGACGGTGACGGTCAGCAGAATATCAACCGTCTTGGCCCCATCCGGAACGCTCGAGTCGGTTTCAAAATCGCCCCAGTCCAGACGCAGGAAATTGCCACTGGTGTTGGTGGAGAGATCGGGCACCCGCCCGCCATTCAGTGGCAGGTTGAGTTCATTGTCTTGAAGAAAATTGCGGAAAGTATCATCCGGGCCAAACTTGACGCTGCCGGCCGGCGGCGCATCGGCCGAGACCTCATCAACAAAAGTATCCAGCTCGGAGGCCGCGAAAACCGGCAACGGCAGATAGTCGATCAGCGCAAACTGCTCAAAATTGTGCGTAGGCAGGTTATAGGTCAGGCGATAGGTCACGGTATCGCCCGGCCGAACGGTGAAAGGACTGCTCGGCACTGCGCCATTGACCCGATAAACATCTTTGGTAAGAGTTCCAACCGGCAGGGTCACCGAATCGCCATCGGCACTGCTTTGGTTAGAGCCGGTAGGCGTCAGTGGCAGGTCTTCCAGCACCCGCGCATCCAGAGTGGCGGTGTTGCTGACGGTATCGCCCTGCACTACGGCCTGGTTGCCCGAGGGGAAGTTATCGCTGAAGAACTCCTGAATTTCGGCGTAGAACACCACGGTAATCACACTGGCGGTTGAAGCGTCCTCCAGCTGCGCATTACCCTCACGGTTGCAGTCGGCCACATCATTGGCGCCGGTGCCAGCCGGGAAACAGCCGCCCAAGATTCGGCCGAAGCCGGCGGGATCGCGACGGATCAGTTCTTGAGAAACATCAAAAACGATCTCAGTGGTGCCAGCCTGAGAAGCGTCACCGGAGTCGTCATTACCAAAGGCACTGAATTGGTCGTTGATGACATAGTTGTCAGCGTCAAACTCCTCTGCGGCCAAGGTGCCCTGGTGGCCGGAGAGCGCCAGCGTCGGAACGCGAGTGCCATCAGTAAACCAGCGGTGACCATCACCCAGAATGTCATCAATGACCAGTTGGTCGAAGGCAAAATAGTCCGAGACCCGGATTCGCAGCGTGTAGCGGACGATTTCGCCTGGCTTTGGTGCGACATCGCCTACCATTGAAGCCGTTTTTGTGAGCTGTAAGGCGATGTCCTGACGAGTGACATTGTCTTGCGCCAGCGTAAACTCAACGCCGTCATCGCGTGGATCAATCGGATTGGCCCAGTCGCCCTCCACCGTGACTTCATTGGGTTGAGAGGTCTGGCCGGCAGCGGTGTCTCTGGGTATGGTCGGCTCCAGCTCAAAGTCGGCCTCCGGTACGAAATAGCTGATCGACAGCGTCACTACGCCGGTCACCCCGTCGGGCAGTTCAACCCGTACCTGATTATTGGTCAGCCCGACCACTTCACCAGTCACCGGTTCTGTCACCACGGTGCCCTGGCTGGCGGTGCTGCTGATGTACACCACGTCCGAGGGGAGCGTATCGGTGATCACCAGCTCATTGATCACCTGGTCGGGGGCGATCTCTATGGTAATCTTATACTGGCGGGGGTAGTTGGCGCCGGTCAGGCCGCCTTGGGCGGTTTTCTCCAGGGTGATGATTTGGGGAGTGACAGGCTGGCTGGTTGTCCAGTCAGAGCTGTCAGTGTCAGACTGACTGAGAATACTCGGGTCGGTGGTTGGATTGTCCAAGGGGTCTTTGCCGAACTGGAAGCCGGCCCTGGCCTGGATGTTCAAGGCCTCCCCCACATCGGCCAGTTCGCTTACATCAGCATTAACCGTAATTCGGGCAGGTGGCTGGTTGGGTACAAACGACCCAAAAGGCAACCGGATCACAACCAGGGTGTCTCCGGCTTGCCCGCAGACCTCAACTGGATCACCGTCAGTATTCTTGGCCAGGGGATGATCAACACACCCGGTGCTGGGAGTGAGATCTTCCTCCTGCCAGTCGTCAGGCACGGGAAAAGTCAGCTCGATGATGTCGCTAGGTGGTATGGATAAGCCGCTGTAGTCAGCGTTATAAAAAAATATACCATCCCTTTTGTATGAATCCGAGTTATCGTCACCCAACTCAGGTTGACCGTCTTTTCCCCGGGAAGGCAGAATGATATCGACAAATGGGCCGTAGCCGACGGCACCTCCGGTATTGTCAAAAACCACATCAAATGACAGCTGGCTGCCAATAAACGGAGTGGTGTTGGGCACGTTCAGCGTGACATCCGGCCCAGGCGCGGCCCAGCTTGTCATGGCTATAAGGGCAAACAATATTGTCAGAATGGCTCTAAATACTGTATTCATGTACTTCTCCCAAACTCTTGAAATTATTTGCTGAATTTTTTTTATACATGCCTTCGGCATGATTATGGTCAGTGTCTCACTTTCATTGGCACAGAGGGTTTACAGGGCATAATACTCAAGACATGTGTCTGCAGTTCATGGACTGTAACAGTGATGCTCTAAATTTTTTCTACTACTATGCCCGTTTTTTTTTGATTGTCTATTACCTTGGGGAATGATTTTTTGCAGGGAGTTTGTCACCCTAAAGGGTGACTTAAGGGGAGTGATTGATGTGTACCTTTGGTAGTATTATTTAATAATAATGAAATAATTCTAATGGTTTAGCTTGTTTAGCATGTGGCATGGGGTCATGCTCTGTATAAAGGGAGGATGGCATTAAGCGACCTTGTGCAGCTTGCAGCTTAGATAGAGTTTGGCTGGTGACAATTCCAGGCCATGAGGCCAGCTTAGAGCTCCAAAGTCTACAAAGAAACGTTGAAAAAAGAGCTCATCATTTAATGGTTTCAGTAAAGGACCGCTTCTTTTTAAAAGAGATTCTCCGTCAAAAATTCCGGTCATTCCATCAGAAAATGACAGCTCAACCTGGTAGTCGCCAATATACCTGGCCTGAATAATTTTAATCATCAAAGTCAGCTCCCTGTATATGTTCCAATGGTTCAAAACGCTGTGCCCTTTCCCAGTTTTCAAGCAGTTCAGCCTGATGTACAAGACACCATTCTTTAACAATTCTTGCTGCTTTATTCGGGAGGTATCCAACGGTTATGGTGCCTGTTTTGATTTCAATCAAGGCCTCAAATAAATAACAACCCGGTTTCTACCTTCTTTTTTTGCCTGATACAGCTTTTCATCCGCACAGTTTACCAGAACATCAATATCCTGTGACTCCACTTCTGACATGGCTGCAACTCCCATGCTGGCTGTAAGCCTGATTCCCTTGACAAATAAATGATCAGCCATGGCCTGCCTGATTCGTTCTGCTACCCTGGCAGCCTGTGCAGCGCCTGTTTCAGGCAGCTGAAGGATAAACTCTTCACCGCCCCATCTGGCCACAGCATCCTGTTTTCTGGCACAGCTTTTAAGAATGATAGCTGTCTGTTTCAGGACATCATCGCCTGCATTGTGCCCATACTGGTCATTGATCCTTTTGAAGTGATCAATATCCAGCAGGATTACACTGAAGTCCCTCTGATAGCGCTGATATTGGATCACTTCTCTTTCGACAATCTCAAGGAACCTGTGGCGGTTCATGATTCGCGTAAGCTTATCAGTGCAGGCCAGGTGGTTAAGCTGTTTTTGTTTTCGGTCATAGATCCAGACTGAAATGAAAAAAAGCATGAAGAATAGAGTCACAAAGAGCCATTCCCGAAAAAATGTCTGAAAACCAAATATCCTGGCAGTTTTGGCCTGATAAATCCCTATCAGGTAGGCTACATGTTCGTGGGAAAGATTTTCTATGGATAGAAATGCTACCATATAATCAACATCATTATAGCTGACAACGGTATTAAAACTTTTCAGAGCGTTTATCTGGCTTTGATTTGTCCGGACTATATCTTCAACTATCCGGGAATATGTAGTGTAGTTTTCAGTACTCAGGCTGTCCTGATAGATTTGAAAGACTTCCTTATCCAGCATGTAGGAGGGGAAAAAAGGTGCTGGTGTATAATTGATCTGTTCCACATCAAATACAACTGATTCAACCATATCTTTACAGAGGACAAATTTCAGGGCTGTGCTTGGATACAGACTTGCCATGACTTTCATTATGGAGGCCATGGATATGGATATTTCCACAGAACCCAGATGGTGGTCATCCTTAAACAGAGGAAATACGGAGCGGTATCCATTGAAAATCCGGCCTTCTTCAAATCCGGTTATATAGCGCCTTTCCTGGTCAGCTATTCTAATGGTATCCCGGACAGTTAGAAGGTTATCTCCATACTGGTGGGGAGCATGAAGGCGCAGGAAGCTGTCACCTCCTGGAAGGATAAAATGAAGCTGTCGAAAATTATATTTCTGAAGAAGCTGATATTGTTCTATAAGCAGGTCATACAGGTCCCAGCGTAAACTCTGGAGCTGTTCATCATTGCTCTGAGTGGCAATAGCCATTAAGTCCAGGACCTTGTCAGTGTTGATATCGTTGTAAAAAATATATTCTGTAAAGGTTTCATACATTTCAAGTGTTGTAAAAACCTTGGACTTGAAAGAGTCCAGTTCTGCAGACATATAGGAGTTCTTTTTTTCATTGTAATTGGCCTTGAGGAAAAAGCTCAGGAATGCCCAGATGCTCAGACCAAGCAGGATCAGGATTAAAATGCGCTTATTCTCGCGCAATGTGTTGGAAAAATAATGCATCGTGCCTCCAGGGGGCATAATATTTCTTTCAGCTCAAGCTGTTCAGCAGGGTTTGGGCCTCAAAGATTCGACTGCAAAAACCCTTTTTTGCAGTCGCAGGAGTCAGGAGACAGGGGTCAGCCTCCGGCCCATAGGGGCCTACGCCTCGGAGGGGAGTCAGTAAAAACAAAGAGTTATGAAGATACTTTTTGCCGAGTCACCTGATTTCCTGGCTTTTTGCAGGGAAATCCTCAAAGGATTGACAAAGGTTCAGTATGTGATCAGGGTTTCAGCCATGCACTGCAAAACATTTAAGCAAATACCCGGACTTGATTTCTTCCCTGTTTTTTAGCATCATAAAGCATCTTGTCAGCACAAGTAATCATTTCTTCAAGGCTGCCCGTCAGGGAGGGGCAAACACCTATACTCACTGTAACTTTAATGTTATGGTTATCAAAGTTAATAACCGCCCCTTCAATGGATGAGCGAATTTTTTCAAAGACTTTTCTTGCCCCTTCACCGTCCATTCCTGCACAGGCTATACAGTATTCTTCGCCTCCAAACCTGGCTACCAGATCAGATTCACGAACACAGGACAGGATTGACTGACCAACAAAGCGAATTACTTCATCACCTGCGTCATGTCCGAACTGGTCATTGCACTTCTTGAAGTAATCAATATCCATCATGGCGATAACCAGTCCCCTGTTGTCGCGCCTGGTCTGTTTAAGCATTTTGTCAGCCATGGCAAAAAAGTATCTGCGATTATAGAGCCCGGTTAGAAAATCTCTTTCAGCCATATCTCTGATGGTTTTAATATGCTCTGCAATTTCAATATTATGCCTGACACGGCAGTATAATTCTTCAGTAATAAACGGCTTATGTAGATAGTCATTGGCCCCGGCCTTGAGAAAATAAGCTGAAGTGGTGGCATTGTCGACACCTGACAGTCCTATTATGGGAAGCCTGGCTTTGGAGTGGCTGCGGCGTATTTGTTTAACCAGGTCTACCCCGTTCAACCTGGGCATATTGTAGTCAGTAATGAGCATACAGACGTCAGGTTCCTGCTTCAGTATTGCTAATGCGTCCTGACCGTCAACAGCTTCAAGCACGGTGAAGTTCCAGACTTCAAGTAAATTTTTAACAATCTTGCGGCATGTAAAGGAGTCATCTGCCACCAGAACCTTCATGCCCATATTTTTTTGAAGGCGTTTGATTGTTTCCATAACCTGTACAACATTTTCCTGATTTTCCTTAAGCACATAGTCTACGATTTTTTTGGACCACATACGTTCGCGGAGTTTATCAGACAATGTTGCAGTAAAAACAACCGAGGGTATTTCATATCCCACCACAAGGTCGACAACCTCTCCGTTGGGAGCATCAGGCAGGTGCAGATCAAGAAGAGCTGCAAAAAAAGTATGAGCATTTGTTTCTAAAACTTCTTCAGCTTCTCGCAACCCGGTGCACATTACAGGTTCGATTTTTAGATGTTCCCTGACAGCAACCTGCAGAATAAATGAAAGGAAGCTGCTGTCCTCCACAATCAGGACCCCTTTGCTTCCTCTGTGTACAGCTGATTGAATATTTTTCACATAAAACCTCAAATATACTCTGTCTTAAGCCAGCTTCAGCGTGTGCACATGTTTCTGAGCCCGTCACCCGTCACATGCCTGATATGTCTAACGCGGGCTGTACCCGCAACCCAAAAAAAGATATTTTAACCGCCCGTTCGAAGACTCACTTAAGACGCAAAGGGCGCAAAGGAAGAAAGAAGTTTTTTCATTTGCCGGGGAACGGCAAATGAAAAAGCAGCCTTTTTGAAAACCGATGACCGGTTTTCAAAAAAATATCTTCTTTATTGTCTTTAACTTTGAGTCCTTTGCCTGCCCAGTTGAATTGCTCGAAGAGCAAGCCCGAAGGGCATTCAACCGGGGCCCCTTTGCGGTTCAAATTTTCTTTTTTTTTATGACAGGGTTTCAAGAGTAAGTTACTAAAGAGACTTTTGCCAGGTTAATACCCGTACAAGCAAGATGTACAGATTCGTCAATATTTTCATTACCGCTTCAATGAACTTATTTTTTTGCCTGAAGTTTTTTATGAATTCAATTGACTTTTGGTATGATTTTTTTTTATGTTTTCATCATACCAAAGGGTGACTGGCATTTTTTGGGATCTGGATAAATTTTAATCTGCTGTCGGGCCAAGCGACCTGAAACAGGATGTAGAGTGCAACATGTATCTGTCTGGTTTAACCGTAAACAAAGTTCTCATTGCAGATGACTGTGAACTTAACAGACAGCTACTGACGTTTTTTTTGGAGAAGCTGAATATAAATGTAATGTCAGCTTCCAATGGGTTAGAAGCTTTAGAGCTTACAAAGAAACACTCTTTTGACCTTATTTTGATGGATATAAGAATGCCCAAAATGTCAGGAGATGATGCTGCAGAAAAGATCAGAAATCTGAAGTCTGCAACTAGAAGCAACGTCCCCATAATTGGAATGACCAGCTTAGAATCAAATGATACAAATTTTTCTTTACCCGGTGAATTTGATGAGTGTTTGAATAAGCCACTGAATCAAAAAGCTCTTCATCAAGTGCTAACAAAATATTTTGGATCGCCTGGTTCAGGTGGACAGGAAGCTGATATCAAAAAGGACGGGAAAGATTCAAATGATCTGCATCAAACAGATACATTTCTGGATCGCGAGGCAATTGTTAAGGATTACAAGGGCCATGTTCATGTATGGAAAGAGCTTGCCCTGTCTCATTTATCTGATATGTCGGAAAATTTGAACAGAATTGAAAGTTTGATTCAAAGTGACGACTGCGACTCAATTGCTTTTGTTGCTCATAAAATGAAAGGTGGGGCATCGATATTCAGGATGCCGAAATTAAGACATGAATGTCATCAGCTTGAACAGGCTTCCAAAGATCGTAATATGCAGAATATGCTTGTGATTGCTCAGGAAATTTCCAGTCACATTGAAGAGTTGAAATCCCATGTATGGAACTTCCATGATTCAAAATGATTTTCATCTACTGAAGCATAGTGTACGGATACAATAATTATGAAAAAGAATCAAAACCAGTTAAATGCAAAGTTGCGTGTTGTCCTGGCCGATGACCATCAGATAATGCGTCATGGCCTGAGCTTAATGCTCACTTTGGCTGGCGTTGAAGTGGTTGCTGAGGCTGGCAGTCCCGATGAGATATTGCAGGCAGTCAAGCACAACATGCCAGATATCATCCTTCTTGATATTGACCTGGAAAGCAGCAGTGGGCTGGACCTGATTGAACCTTTGCGGTCCATAAACCCGGAAATAAAGGTTATTGTGCTGACATCGGACCTTAAACTGTCAACTCTGCAGAAGGCTCTGGCCTGTGGTGTTGATGGCTATCAACTCAAAACAACACCTCCTGAAAATCTTATGGATGCAATGCACCAGGCAATGGACGGAAACCTTATCCTGCCTGATGGGCTTAGAACTAATGTCAAATCAAGCGCATCAGACAGTTCTTATCGAGAGGCGGAATGTCAGCTTTCTGAAAGGGAAAAGGATGTTTACAACTTGCTCAGGCAGGGTGCCACAAACTCTGACATTGCCAAGACCCTGAATATTTCAATAAACACGGTCAAGACTCATGTCAGTCGTATTATGAAGAAGTTTTCCATAAAGAGGCGGATTGATCTTATCCGGATTTAGCCATCTGATTTTATGATTATCTTCAGGGTGATTTTTTTCGGAAAATTTTTCATCTCAAGGGTGATTAATTGACAGTGATTTGTTCAATATATAATTGAAATACAGCTGACTCTAACGCGGGTTGTACCCCAACCCAAAAAAAGATATTTTAACCGCCCGTTCGCCCCTGTTGAATGGCTGCGCCTACACTTCGTGTATTCAACTCCCATTAAAAGGCCCTCTGTCAAGAGACAATACTCTCCTGTTGCAAGAAATTTTGGTTTTCTTGCTGAGGACGCGTTAGCACTTGGCCGACGAGCCGCTTAGCCGATCTTTGACATATTCCTGTTATTTCTTTTTACTGGTTGCAGCTCTTAATATGACTGCACCAAACACCCATCAGGATCTAGGCATAGTCCAGTCAGTAAATGTCTAGACAAGCCCCATTCGTCATGTCGACGACCCAGAAAATCTTCAGTTCCATGGCA
>NZ_JYNP01000084.1:1249-16716 GCF_000934755.1 Desulfonatronovibrio magnus | reverse complement strand
GGAGTGGTATCGTGTGCATATTCCCGGCGGTCGGCCCGCTTGGGAAACCTGAAGCTCTCCCACATCCGGGGAGGCAGCTTGATTTCTTCTTTCTTTTCAAGCGTGAGAAGCAGGACCCGGCAGCCGCGTTCCTTTAAAAGACCGTTAGCCTGCCGCCAATCCCATTTCTGACAAAGGATTCTTGAGATGGCGGATCGGCCTTTGTCCCAATGATCGGCAATGACAGCCCGGATCATATCCAGGTCATTATCGCCTATATGACGGCCTCGTATATAGTATTTTTTGTCTGGCAAGGTCCTTCCCCCTCGTAATCTGGAAGAACCGTATCAAAGAATTTAAGATGTCGTCAGTAAAAAATTGCACCTTGATGAAAAAAAATTACCCTGTGAGGGCTTACAGGTCAAGAGTCAAGGTCTGAAAGCCATTAATGGTTGGATCAAGGTTCCCCTTGATTTTGCTACCACCTACATTCAGGATCAAATTATCATTACCATCACCACCACTGAATACTGCTTCCTGGTCAGCTTTGCTTACCTTGATAGTGTCATCGCCTGCTCCACCAGATACTTCTTCAACTGTAGCACCGCTAAGGTCTGCGTTAATATCTCCGGTCATACCTGAGCCGTTAAAGACTTCAAGCCCGGCATCTACTGCAGTAATCTTGAGGTCGCCAGCACCAGACAAATTGATGGTCTCAACTGCTGTGCCTGCTAAGTTAATGTTATTGCTTGTGTCAGCTATTGCTTCTACGCTGACTACTTCAAGAGCTTCGGTTCCATCTGGAGTCACTTCAATTTTAACTGACTTATCATCTGAACCAACTTCGTTCAGAGCAACTTTCAGCTCATCATTGTCCCCATCAAGCACTTCTTCAGCAAAGGTCGCCTTGAATGTTCTGTCTGACTGAGTAAGTTCGATAACTGATGGAATTTCTGCCAGGTTAGTAAGGTTGAATGACCTTGCTCCAGCATCGATTGTCCAGTTTTGAACATCTTCAATATTTTTAGCGTTAAATGTGCGATCAAATGATGTAGTGTTAGTAAGTTCAACTGCTTCAACGCTTGTCAGTCCCTTATCAGCATTGAAACCATTGAAATTTGCTTTCATCTCAACTTGGAGTGTGTCATGTCCATCACCACCATCAATAATATCATTTGGATTCAGGGTGCCATTAGGAACGCTGTCTGAAACTGCGATAATTGTGTCATCATTATCAGTGGTCTGGAAGGGCTCTTCCTGGTCCGGACCAACCACATCATCACCAGTAGTAAAAGTGCTGAGAAATGCAAAACCTAGCATTTTCGCATGTTCCAGTGGACATGTACTCGACTTTTGTGTCCAAGACTTCCGTATGCCCTCGGAAAAATACAGAAAAAAACTTTTTTTACTTTGGAAAATATCCGTGAAGCCCCGTATATCAACGGCTTTAAGGGATTAGGTTGCTGTAAATGCGACTTCAATATGCCCTCAGTATCAAAAAAAAAATTAAAATTTTTCCCATTTCTTCATTATACTCTAAAAATTGTATAAAGAGGAATGTCTGAATGGCAGTGGAAAATTTAACTCAGGGTTTTGTAAACAAGGTGAGCTGTGGGAAGGGGAAGGACAAAGAAAGGTTTCACGATGCGAAATGCAGGGGACTTATCCTTGAAATCCGGCCGACTGGAACTAAAACGTTTTTCATCAAGTACAAGGATCAAAGGGGCAGGTACAAACAGATGAAGCTTGGCAGGGCAGGAGATATTTCAGTAAGCCAGGCCCGAGAACTTGGGCATAGGGTTTTAGGTAATGTGACTATGGGCAAGGACCCCGGTCAAGAGAAGAAGAGCCTTCAAGTCGTACCCAGGTTTGATGAGTTTGTAAGTGACAGATTTTTACCGTATATCAAGAGCTATAAGAAATCCTGGAAGCTTGATGAGGGAATGCTTAGAAACCATATTCTGCCGGAATTTGGTTCTTTGTATCTGGACGAGATTACTGCTGAGATGGTTACAGAGTTTCATAGCCAGAAGATGGCCACTGATTTAGCTCCAGCTACAGTAAACAGGCTGCTTATTCTGATGAATTTTATATTCAACCTTGCTATAAAATGGCAGACGCCCGGGTTAAAAGATAACCCAACTCAGAATACCAAAAAGTTTGAGGAGAACAATATGCGCGATAGATATTTGACCCCTGCGGAACTGTGCGCCCTGTCTAATGCATTGAAGGTCAGCAAGAGCAAGGTGCTTGAGCCCATTGTTTTGCTGCTTGTGCTTACCGGAGCCAGGAAGAGGGAAGTTATGGATGCCAAGTGGGAAGACTTCGATCTGGAAAGAAAAACATGGCGGATTTCCATCACAAAAACAGGAAAGCCAAGGACTGTGCCGCTGTCGGGTAAAGCGCTGAAAGTACTGGACGGAATAAAAAAAGTAGAGGGCAGCCCATACGTGTTTGCGAATCCCAGAACAAAAAAGCCTTATAATTGCGTGTACTACGGATGGGACATGGCCAGAAAACGAGCTGGATTAGAGGACATATGCATGCATACGCTCAGGCACAGTTTCGCGAGTTTTTTGATTAACGGAGGACGCAGCATATACGAGGTAGGAAAGTTGTTGGGACACAGCCAGATCAGTACCACAATGCGTTATGCCCATCTGTCCGAGCAGACCCTGGCTGATGCAGTGAATGTGGTGCCTCTGGGCGAGGCTGCGTAACTGTTGGGGATATTACGGAGGCCACCCTGTTGGTTCGGGGTGGCCTTTTGTTTAGTGTAGGGTTAGTTGAGTGCTGCTTTGTTTACCATTTTTGTGAATTCATCCAATGACTCTGTTCTGATTATTTTTCTGTTTAGAGCCCTGAGGTTCTCTATGGATTGAATGGACTTGATTTTAACCTGGAGCATGCCGGGTATTGGTCCGTATACCTCTGTTGCAAGGTCTATCAAGGTTTCCTGGGCGTTTTCAAGCTTGCCCTCGGCAACCCACTGTGGTTTTATTTGTAGATACTTTTGCTCAACTCTTTCTTCAATTTCTTGTGCTGCTACTCCTACCATATCCTCACCTCCTGGAAATCGTCTGGTAAGCTGGGTTACTCGTGCCCTACTCAAAGGGCCAGATGCCAGTACGTATTTCAAAATATTAAACAGAAATTCTTTCCTTTTATCCTCATCAGGCAGCTGTTCAAGTAAGTCAAATATTTCCTGCAACTTTATGTCCAGTTCAGGGAAGTGAATATACTTAAAGAGCAGATGAAATATTTCCATAAGGATAGAGGTTTTGAAAGCCTCGTCTGCCATATGGGTTATGTCATGCAGCAAATGCCTGAATTTAGGAATAAAAACCCTGAATGATTCATGGGGTATTTCAAAATAGTCTTCAAATTCGTGGCTGAATGTCCATTTGCTTACACCGTGATAGATAATCACAGGAATGACTATAGGCAAGTAGCCTGACAGCTTGTTACGTCTGTACAGATTCATCCATTTCTGGACTGAATAGTGAAGAGCTTGAAGTAGTGCGTACCTGTCCAGATAACTTTTATGTTCAAACAAAAAATAGAGATCTACCATCTGGTCGGTGTTTTTTAGCCGAACTCTGACAACCACGTCAGTGCGGAACTCTTTGAACTCTTCAGCTACAAACCCGCTGATATCAATTTCTAGTACTGACAGATCCAGGTAGGCCTTGATTTCATCCGGTATGTAATATTTGATGAAATCTCGGACCAGCTCTTCATCCTGGAAAAAGGTCTTGAAGCCTACATCGTGTGGGGATGGAATTTCAAATGACATATTGAGTATATATCTTAAGGCTTGAAATATTGCAAGCAGATTAAATATCAACTTTATGGCAAAAGTTGACATTCTGGTTTTTCATAAAACCCTGTAAATTCAATGCTTTAACTTTAATGTGCTACCCCGCTACCTTCACTTTGGTAGGTAAACGTTAAGTTCTATCGTTTGAATTTATTTTAACTTGATATTATAAAAAAGTCCTCTAAACTAAGTAATTTTGCTCGGCCATACCTGAAGTCACCAAAATATATACGTGTTCAAAAGTAGGCAGCTACGTGCATAGTAATTGGATTCTAAGGGTATGCCAGGCTAAAAGAAGGGCACTCGTGCGTCCCTTCTTTTTACTCTAGGTTTTACCAGAGGATTACAAAGCCAATCAGAATTACTACAGCGCACCACAGAGCGTAAGCCTGTCTTTTCCAGAAGATGTGCTTACGCTTGTGGAAGGACTGTTTATTTCTGCGAATTTCATATCTGAGCTTAGAGCCTATCCTTGAAACTCCATGAGCATCCTGTAAGTCCATATTCTTACCTCCCTAAGCTAATTATGTTCATAGAACTCAATCATAACTCAGTACACACCGGACTGCCTGATTATCAGAGCAGCGTACTCACGTGCTTTAGTTTCATTTTCAAAGACATGCTCTGACTCCGCCACATCTGTTCCTAAAAACTTTCTATTTTAATTACACACCACATGATTACTTCCTCGTTGAATCAGGGCCGAAGGCTTCCCACAGGCACGCTAATACAGTCGCAATAAGCTGGATCGTCACTTGATTTCCTCCACAATTTTGATCTTTCATGTTTTCCTCCTATTCGGGTTGTTGTAGTTTATTGTATCTGTTAAAAAGAATCCGTACAAAAGGTTTTAACTCAGGGTAACACTTTCTCTTGGCATATCCCTTAAGGAGAGAGTGTTATGGGAAGCAAATTTTTCGATCAGCAACAAAAGCTGACTATTGTAGAGAAGGCTCAAGAAATCGGGTTTAAAGAAGCTGCAGATATTGCAGGTGTCCACTACACAACAGTCTATGACTGGAAAAACAAGCTTGAAACCATGGTGCGCGAGGCATTTCTCGAGCATCAACCCAATCGACCAGGGCGTGGCGTAAAAAAAATTACGCCGGACCAGGAAGAAGCCATTCTTAACACTTGGCAGACCAATCCGGGCTTTGGCCCTGGACAAGTCCGCAGCCATTTGCGCAGACAAGGCAAAACCATTTCCATTCGCAGCATCAGGAAAGTGATGTTGGCCAATGGTTACGAACCCAGACAGACAAAGAAGGAGCACACTGAGCCTCAACGTTTTGAAGCAGGCCGCCCTCTGGAGCTGGCCCAGATGGATATCCTGGAGTTGCACATAAACAAGGCCAGAGTCTACCTGATTTTGCTCATAGACGATTATTCGCGCTTCATCCTGGGCTACAGGCTTGTGGAGCATACCTCTGCAGACGAGGTAACCATTCTGGTCCAAGATGCTATTACCAGGTATGGCAAAATAGAGGAACTACTTACCGATCGAGGGTTCGTGTTTTATTCTTGGCGTGGCATCAACCGTTTTGAAAAGTATTTGGAACATGAGGGTATCGATCATACTCATGCCCGTGCCCATCACCCTCAAACCCTGGGTAAAGTGGAGGCCTTAAACAAACGTATCAAAAATGAGCTTTTCAGACAGAAGCATTTTTCTACTCTGGAGCAGGCATCTTGTGCGCTTGCACAATGGGTTGATCACTATAACTCCAAACGTCCGCATCAAGGAATCGGCGGTTTTTTAGTCCCTGCAGAACGTTTCCATGGCCAGGCGGACAAGGCTCTTGACGAGATAGCAAAGAATTGCGATGTCACCAGCCAGGAACATGATGTGGAACGTAGTATTGCCAACCTGGTGCTGTCCCCGGATGGAACTATTACTTTATACATTCTGGGGCAGCCTGTAATGGTTAAAGGAGGACTTTATGGCTGATTCCCTGACCCCGGAAGAAGTGGCTATCTTGATTCAGGCCCGCCAGATTCAGAGGGAAAAGAACCTCAACAGGGATTTTGACGTGACAAGCGTCTGTCAAAGAGCTGGAGTATCCCGTAAAACCGGATACCAATGGGTTAAAAAACATATTCCTGATACAGCCGGGCAAAAGGAACTCGAACAGGAGCTGACCAAACTGCGGACAGAATATGAAAAACTCAAAAAAGAGTATGACCGGGTCGACTTCGAGAACGAGGGTCGTAAACTGGCCTGGGAAATCCACCATGTTGATGAGTGGCTGGCCTCAAAAAAAACACTTCCAAACGCAGGACAAAGAAAAAGCAGTAACTTTTCTGCGAGCCCAGGAAAGAGCGCTAAATCTGATTGCCTGGGTTTTGGGAATCTCTGTTAGTGGCCTGCAGTCTTGGAACAGGGAGTTCGATGACGAACTTAAACCCTATAAAAAAGTCGACAATCGGGGCAAAGCGAGCAAAGTAGATATTGATACTGTGCGCCTGATCGTAGACAAGGGCAGAGAACTCAAAGAGCGTGGTAAAAGGATCCGTATCCATCGTTTTGCCCGGGAGCTAAATCAGATGTTTAATCTTAACTTGGGCTGGAAAACAATACAGGATATACTTACTGCCAATGACCTGTACAAACCTGAAACCAGAAAAAAAAGGCCCAGATTCTATCAAAGTCTTTGCCGGAGGATACCCAACGGCCAACTAAGCCTTGACGGAAGCGAATTAGAAATCACCCTGGGCAACCAGGTCTTCAAATATAACCTTGAACTGGGAGTTGATGTGACCAGCTTCTGTCATACCGGCTTTGAAATAAGCTCCACTGAAACCAGTGAGGCGGTTTTAAGCGTGCTGCAACAACATATTCGGCAATGGGGGCCTCCCCTGGCTGTTATTTCGGATTCTGGCAGTGCTAACCTGAGTGGTAACGTCCGTGAATACCTTGAAGAGTTTGACATCCAGCTCTTGCCTGCAGGACCTGGCAACCCCAAAGGCAACGGTACAGATGAGGGAGCTTTCAGCCAATTGAAAAAAAACATAGGTGCAATCCACATTGATACATCATCCATGCAGAACTTAGGTCAAAGTATCTTGGAAAATATCATTACCGTATACGTGACCATGCGCAACCAGATGAATCTGCGCTACTCCAAGAAATCACCCCAAGGGGTGATGCAGACCAAAGTCAGTAATGAAGAAAAAGTACGTCAACAAAAAAAGCACGAGGAGTACAAAAAAAACAAAAATCGGGATGAAAGCAGTCCAAAGCTGGACAGGTTGCACTGGATTATCAAAAATCACGACATAACCTTAGAACCAGAGGAACTAAAAAGAGCCGAGAAATGTATCAAACGTTATGACAGAGAAGCTATCGCCAAGTCCGAGGAAGCATTCTTAAAAGCGGTCAATCGCGATTCCGGGCGTTGCAACATTGCTTATTTTTTTGGCATCTTAAAAAACATTCAACAGGAACTCGATGAACAAAGGTATCAGGAATATTGCCGCAGACGTTATAATTATGAGCTTATGCTGAAAAACGAGAGACGCAAGCAAGAACAGCTCAATCAAAAGGCTTCCGTTGAAGGGACTTTGAAACTGTTGTGTGTTGCTATGAAGTTGACATCGGACTTTCTGAAAAGCTTTAATCTGCGCAAATGCCAAAAGTATATCAAAGAACTTTTAGACTCCAGAAGTTATAAAAAACCTCTATGGAACCAGTTTGTAGAAGCTATAAGTGATAGAACTGATCTTGATATAGCTCAAAAAGAAGAAGCAGCAAGGTTAATTGAAGAGATGTTAAACAACGCCGCCAAGGCTTAAAGTGTTACCCCATTTTTTTGATTTTGTTCGAATTTTTATTGCAACGTTACAAGCTCTCCACATCACTTGTCATGGAAAGAATCAGGTTGCTTAAAGAAGCACAAGTAGGAATCCATGTTCAGGATGCCAGAGACTATCATGCTATGACCAGGATACTGAACAAAATTGATCCCCAGGTTATTATTCAGCTGGCCGCTGTCTCCCATGCCAATAGATCAAATAAAGACCCTTACTCAACCTTTGACCACAGCTTTCGCACCCTTGAGAATACTTTGGACTGGGCAAGGGGCGGGTCGTCCAATGTTGAGCAGTTCATCTTTTTTTCCTCCAGCATGGTTTACGGACATTTCAAGGGAGGGGAGGTCGCGGAGGATAGTTATTGTGAGCCTCTGGGCATATACGGCGCTCTCAAGTTCGGTTCTGAAAAGATAATAATGGGCAATAATCAGGTTTTTGATTTGCCTTATACTATTATAAGACCCTCTGCCCTTTACTGTGAGCGCTGCATAAGCCGTCGTGTGGGGCAGATTTTCATCGAGAATGCCCTGTTCGGGGAAGACATAGTCATGTCCGACAACGGTACTGAACGTCTGGATTTCACCTACATCAACGATGTTGTAGACGGCGTAACGAGATGTATAGGCAACAAAAACGCCTACAACCAGATTTTCAATATCACTTATGGCAGTGCCTGCTCGGTTGCAGATATGGCAGAGATTATCAAGCAGCATTTTCCCGGTATTAATGTGCGTAATGTTAAAAGGGATAAACTAATGCCTCAGCGCGGAACTTTAAATGTGGATAAAGCCCGGGACCTTATCGGCTTTAACCCGAGCTGACCTCTGGAAAAGGGCTACCCCCTTTACATTGAGTGGTACAAGGATTTGTTTGAGCGGTTGCAAATTGCCAAAAAATAGCAAGAATAAAACTGTTTTATTAAAAACATTATCATTTTCCTAAACGGTGCGCGGGGTATCCCGGTTGTTAAAGCAGTTCAGGAATCCAGGCACGCTGTTACAGCAGTGGTTGTACCATCAAAACAAAAATGTGATCCGATCCAAGATGAAGTTCAAAAGATCGGATTGGATTGTTTGAGGCTGGAGAACGTAAACAGTACTGAAGCGATTGCCCATCTGCAATCGCTATTGCCTGAGCTGTTTATAATTGCTGGATTTTCCACGATATTCAAAGAAGAGCTGATAAATATTCCTCGAATGGGTGTAATAAACCTCCATGCAGGTCGCTTGCCCGAGTATCGGGGTGGCTCACCGCTTAACTGGCAAATAATCAATGGAGAATCCGAGGCAGTTATCTCGGTAATAAAAATTGACCAGGGGATAGACACGGGCCCGGTTTTGTCGGAGCAAGCCATCAAAATTGAACCTTCAGATACCATTGCTGACCTGCACGGTCAGGCAAACAAATTATTCCCTGGTCTCGTACTTGATGCGATTGAAAGGATTGAAACAGAAACTAACCCGGGACGTATTCAGGATGAAGACAATGCCATGTACTGGCATCAGAGAAGTGACCGGGATGGATATCTTGATTTTAGCAGATTCACAGCAAAACAAGCAGATAGATTTATCCGTGCTTTGACCCGTCCGTATCCGGGTGCGTGGGCTTTTTTGGATCAAAAAAAAGTTAGGTTGCTTGCTGCTGAAATACCTAAAATGGATTTACGGGGCTCTTCGGGCCGGATCTGTTTTATTCAGGGGCAAGGTCCATATGTTGTCTGTAAAGACAGAGCGCTGCTGCTTAAAGAATACTTAATTGAGGAAACCCCCAATTCATCCCTGAAACATGGCCAATATCTGAGTTGATAAGGTTGAATTACAATGAAAATAGGCAATTTCGATACCAGCGAAAAAGTCTTTATTATTGCGGAAATCGGCAATAACCATGAAGGCGATTTTGAGCTGGCCAAAAGAATGATCCAACTGGCGGCAGAGGCAGGAGCCGATGCAGTCAAGTTTCAGACCATAGTCCCGGAAAGGCTGGCAAGTTGCGCTGACCAGAATAGAATAGCCCAGTTGAAAAAATTCCAGCTTTCTTATGCGCAGTTCGAAGAACTGGTAAGACAGGTCAGGCAAGCTGGAGTTGTCTTTCTCTCCACGCCCTTTGACCTTGAAAGTGCAAGATTTCTCAACCAAATTCAGCCGGTTTTCAAGATCGCTTCCGGTGACAATGCATTTTTTCCACTAATCGATACAGTGGCCGGTTTTAATAAGCCCATAATCATTTCCACTGGCCTGTGTGACATGGAACATATCCAAAACATTTACACCCGTGTTAGAGACGTGTGGCAAAATACAAATTCAGATCCTGGTCTGGCTCTCCTGCATTGCGTAGCCAGCTACCCTACTTCATTGGAGCAGGCAAACCTTGGAGCAATCCATACCCTGAAAACTGAATTTCCAGAAGCTGTAATCGGGTACTCTGATCATACCCTGGGCATTGATGCTGCCATTTATTCAGTTGCAGCCGGGGCGCGCATTGTGGAAAAACACTTCACCCTGGATAAAAATTATTCCGGTTTTCGGGATCATCAGCTTTCCGCGGATCCAGATGAGTTCAAAAACATGGTGGCAGGCATTAAAAATGTTAGTCAGATGCTTAGATCAGGCCAGAAAATACCTTGCCAATTCGAGGAGAGTACGGCGATCAACATCAGACGTTCCATAGCCGCTTCCGTGAATTTGCCTGAAGGGACTGTTTTGTCAAAGCAGCACCTGACCTGGGTTCGCCCTGGTACTGGCCTGCAGCCCTGATGTGAAGATCAATTGCTGGGAAGAAGGACATTAAGATCCTTTAAACCAGGTGAATTAATAACCCTGGAAGATATTGAGTAATGTGGGGCAATTTATTTCTTGTTTTTTAATTCCAGCATAGCACAAAACAAAATTTGCAGAATTTTTCTTTTTGCTGTAAACTCCTGTCAGGATTAGCAATCATTGCTTAGATAAATAAAACATGAAACCAGGAATCACCATGATCAGAAGAATGTACATTCATAACTATAAATGCTTTATTAACTTTGAAGTGCAGCTGGATGATTTCCAACTCATCGCCGGTCCCAATGGTGGTGGCAAGTCTGTTTTTTTTGAAGTGCTTGGAAAAATAAAAGCATTCGTGTGTGAAAAAGAGCGGGTATCAGATTCTTTTCCAATCAGCCACACCGCTTTGGGCGTTTCTGGAGAGGACAACCCTTTAAAGCTGGAGATTGAAATCCAGGATGAAGAAGAAAATATTTTTTTCTACAGTCTTGAGGTTGAATATGACAGATCAAACAGCCAGCAGCGGGTTTTTTCAGAAATATTAAAATATAACCAGACACCTTTGTTTGAGGCGCGTCTCGGAGAAGCCCAGCTTTACAGGGACGACGGCAGTACAGGTCCGTCATTTCCCATTGACTGGACCCAGTCAGGAGTTGGTTTCCTGGCGCCCGGGAAAGACAACAGAAAAATGACCTGGTTCAAAAACCGTCTTTCCAGGGTTTGGCTTCTCCGGATCGTCCCTGATTTGATGAATGAGGAAAGCCGAAAGGAAGAAACTTCTCCTTTGGCGAATCTGTCTGATCTGGCGGACTGGTATCGCTATCTCGTGCAGGACCAGCCTGAAGTTATCTATGAATTAACCGAGACTTTGCGGGACAGGATACCCGGGTTCAGGGCTTTAAGGTTGAAAGATGCAGGTGACGGGAAAGTGCTGTACGCTGGTTTTGATAATGAGTCTGGTGGTTCGGTACACTTGCCTTTTAAGCAACTCTCTGAAGGACAGAAATCCCTTATCGGATTATACACAACCTATTTTGGCCTGTTTTCTCAAAAAGATGCCACTCTCTGTGTGGATGAACCGGAAAATTTCTTGAGTTTGCCTGAAATTCAGCCCTGGCTGGATCTTGTTTTTCAGGCATGCGAAGAGAACGGCAAGCAGTGCCTGCTCATTTCTCATCACCCCAGGGTTGTCAATTTTCTTGCCGCTGAAAAAGGTATCTGGTTTGAGCGGGCCAATGGTACAGGACCAACCAGAACGTATCGCATCTCAGCTGACTCAAAAGCACCCATCTCCATTGATCAGCTCATTGAAAGGGGCTGGATCGATGTCGCGTAGAGCTGATCGTATCCGGTACACAATTTTATGCGAGGGAGCCCGTGACTATTATTTTGCCAAGTCTTTCATTGAAAAGGCCATAGGTAAAGACAAAACAGAATTCTACAGATCCCAGACAGTACCTGGGAGGGGATCAGGTGAGCAGCAGGTAAGGAATCTTTTCCCCGATGAACTGGCTGCCAGAAGAAAGCGCCCCAAAAATGAAAATCACTGGCTGGTTGTGATAACCGATGGTGATGGCCTTTCTCCGAAAGATCGTAAAACCCAGCTTTTTCAGGAACTGGCCGACAGATTAATGGAAATGCCCGGGGATGATGAAAAGTGCGCGCTGTTTATTCCTTGCCGCAATCTTGAATCCTGGTTTGAGTGGATACAAAAAGGGAATAGTAATGAAGAAAAAAACTACAAAAATAAGCATAGAAATGCAAAGCCAACTGAGTTTGGGAAAGCGCTTTTTGAGAAATGTCAACGATCTGGTAAATGCAATTATCCCCATTCACTGGATAACGCGTGCAGGCAATGGGAAAAAATGCGCTGATACAAAGTGATCCACATGTGGGAAATTCGAAGCACGAAATTCGAAATCCGAAACAAATTCAAATGACTTAATGATGCAATGACAAAAACTTATGATCTTGAGGAAAGGACTGCGTTGTTTGCAAAAAATGTCAGGTTGTTTGTCAAATTGCTGCCTCGTTCAATTTCGAATACGGAAGACATCAAGCAACTTGTCCGATCATCTGGTTCTGTAGGTGCGAATTATATAGAGGCCAACGATTCTTTGAGCAAAAAAGACTTCCTGATGCGAATCAAAATATGTCGCAAGGAAGCCAAGGAATCTCGATATTGGCTTAAACTCCTCGATGTAGGCGAAAATCATGTTATAGCAAAGGAACGTGACAAGCTATTTCAAGAGTCAACTGAACTAATGAATATATTTGGTGCAATAGTAAGAAAAACTGAAAAATGAACATTGTCCCATTAAATTGCCCGCAATCTTGTTTTATTCATTTTCATTTTTTATCATTCGTTCGAAATTGTTTCGAATTTAGTGCTTCGAATTTCTAACTTTTATTTTGTCTTGTTGTTCATTTTCCGTTTTTAACATTTGAATTTTTAACATTGGATATTGTTTCGGATTTCGATATTCGAATTCCTTCTGGCAAAGTGTAAAAGGAATATGCTTTGTGTTGGCATGTGTGCTCCCTAAGGTATCTGGAAAGAACCAGTTTTATTTTGCATGTTAAAAGCGTAACGATTGTTTTTTATCGTACTTTTATGTGTGCCACACAGGTTTAGGCAGCCATGTCAATCACTTCCACTTGGCTGCGTTTAGACCTGGCTTCTGAGACAATTCTTTCCAGATCTTCGGCAACTGAATCCATGATCCACGCTTCTCCGCACTGGTCGCACACCATGGCCGGTACATTTCTCACCACTACCAGTACGCTGCCTTTGTCTACTGTGAAGGTAGTCGTACCTGGATTTTGCTTCCCGCCACACAAGGGGCATCCTTTGGTAAAAAACATTTACTACCTCGCTTTCCTTGTTATACCGTTGTCTTGAAAATGATCCTCATCAGGGATATATGCTGTTATGATATATACTGCTTGTGCTCCATCGTCCCATGAAGCAACCACATGTATCCGCTTATCTCCTGAAAATCCAGATATAAGGTAACTTGGATATGGCTTGTCCTCCGGATAGGACTCGATAATTTTTCCATACTGTATAGTGTTAAACACATCATCCCTGGAAATATTACGCTCCAGCATTCGAGATAAAACATGTCTGCGCCATATAATATTTTTCTTTTCCAAAGCTTCTTGCATTTTAACAAGCGTATTCAAAAATCATCTCTCTTATGACTTGATTTCATCTGGTATGTAAAGGTTAATGAAATCCCGGACCAGCTCTTCATCCTGGAAAAAAGTCTTGAAGCCTACATCGTGTGGAGATGGAATTTCAAATGACATAGTGGTCTTAAAATATTGTAAGAGGATTGTATGCGTGCATGAGGTACAGATATAGTGAGGTTTTAAGGAGCAGGCAAGGGAAAAATGAATGCCCTGGCTACGAACTACCCAATCGCTTCATAGAATATAAACCCTCCACCCCGCCTACGGGTGTAAATTTGCGCTCGTCCTTGGACCGAAGCAGATGCTTGACCTGATCAAATACTTCCTGGACAAAGTCTTTCCCGCCGATCACCCCGGAATCAGTAAAATACCGGCATCTGTACCTGAACCTCTCAGCACGGGATATTTTGTAACCCTTTTTCCTGGCCTTTTCCACGATCTTTTTGTCCATGACCTTGCCTTTGCCCGCATCCACAGCCCCTGTTTCATATACAAACTGTCTGTATTTGCGGATAATCTCCTTGGGATCAAACTCATTCCATTCCTTCATCCCAAAGTCTATGGACAGCAAATTATCCCTGTTCCCGGTCTGGGTATGGTAGCCTAGGGAACACCAGCGGTAATCTTCGGGTTTCTTTACTATCCCTGCCCTTATGGGATTCAGATCGATATAGGCCAGCATGTTCACTAAGGTATGGCCTTCCTGGACGATCATGCTCTTAAACCGCTCACCCCAGAAAAAACCGCGCCTGTTATGCCTCTTATTGTAATACCGGGAAAAGGTCTGCTTAATCTCTCGGACGAACTCAGAAAGATCAGTCCATTTTTTGCTGAACTTTTCCATATCCTGATCCCCAAAATGGACATCCTCTCCGTATCGCCTGGCAAATCTTTCTTTAACCTCATCTCTGTCAGCATATTCATGAGGGTAGACTTTCACGGCCAGGTGCCAGTGATTCCCCATGATTGAGAAACCAAGGATATCCACAAAATAGATGTTACTGAAATATCTGATTATATCCAGCAGCTTGTCTTTTTCAATGTCACCAAGGGGAAAGCCGGGCAAAGCTGTTCGGGATATGATGTGGTAAATGGCCGGTCTGTCCGGCAGAGTGAATCTGGCATTTCTGGGCATGGCTTACCTCCTTAAGATGAGGGGTTGGTGTTGATGGAAGGATACTTACCCGAGATGGAATAAAAAGTAAAGCATATTTCGTCTGTCCCTGTCGGCTTCACTGTTGGCTTCATGGATGTCCCTTTGAATTAAGAAGCCCCCAGGAAGCCTATTTTTGGCCTCCTGGGATGTTTTTGATGTCAGGTATGCGGAAACAGTTTAGAGGTTTAAAAAGTCGACGTAGCTGGCCAGTTATTGTCTAGACAGCATGTAGCTCCACGTTATTTATGGCACAATCAAGAAGTCAATTCTCAGCAGCCCTGTCTACCAGCTCTGTAAACTCCCTTAAGGACTCAGTTCTGATGATCTTTATGGTTAAAATTCGAAGGTTATCGATGGACTGGATGGATCTAATTTTGACTGAGAGCATCATAGGAAGCGGTCCATATAGCTCTGTTGCAAGGGCTACCAAGGTGTCTTGGGCGTTTTTAAGTTCGCCTTTCTGTTCTCCAATAATAAGCCCTTCATGCTTACCCTGCCTAAGCCACTGGTCAGCTAAAGTTTCCATTATCTTCTCACCTCCCTCTGGAATGAGATCCAGAGCTTTTTTGTAGTCTTCCTGGTTTAGATAGCCGGAGCTCTTAACCAGGTATGTAAAGAAAATCTCAATGTATTCCAGGGCAGTTCTTGGCCCCAGAGCTTTTAACAGACCAAGAACCAGCCGAGGTGGCAACTCTTTGATATTCGAGTCGTTCTGCATCTTGATTATTTCAACATAGAACTTGAGCAG
>NZ_JYNP01000084.1:0-1239 GCF_000934755.1 Desulfonatronovibrio magnus | reverse complement strand
ATAATAAGCCCTTCATGCTTACCCTGCCTAAGCCACTGATCAGCTAAAGTTTCCATTATCTTTTCACCTCCCTCTGGAATGAGATCCAGAGCTTTTTTGTAGTCTTCCTTGTATAGATATCCGGAGCTTTTAACCAGGTATCTAAAGAAAATATCAATGTATTCCAGGGCAGTTCTCTGCTCCATAGATTCCAAAAGACCTCGGACCAGCCGAGTCGGCAAACCCTTGATATTCGGGTCGTTCTGCATCTTGATTATTTCAACATAGAACTTGAGCAGTATCTTTTCCTGAACTTTTGCCTCATCAATACCATGAACATTGAAAAAGGCAAAGGAAAAGTCAGGGATATAGACCTTAAAGAATTCAGAAGGCATTTCCACCAGGTCATGGAAGGAAGAGCACATATTTCGGTCATCCTCTTGGCCCTGATAAATGACTATGGGAATAATGGGCGGGAGCTTGCCATCCACAAGCATGTGCTGTTCCTGAAGTTCCAGCCATTGAAGGGAGTGCAATAATTAACCTGTCCCATACTTCCTTTGTCCCATACTTCCTCTTTCTGGCTGAAGCTGTGAATGTGGTACCTCTGGGTGAGGCTGCGTAACTGCTGGGGATATTACGAGGCCACCCTGTCGATGCGGGGTGGCCTACTTATGGGAACGGGGAAGGAGATTAGTTGTCGGTGATCTTTCGGACCTGGTCAGTGAACTGATCCATGGTCTCAGCTCTCAATGAGAAGTCAAAGAGGGCGTCCAGAACTTCTAAAGATTGTATTGTTTTTATGCGGTTTACAATTTCGGGCTGCAGGATTCCAAACTTGGAGTTGACCAGTTTGAAGATTGAGTCACATTTCGATTCCTTTTTAGCAACCCCCTCCCAATAAGGTCTCCTTGATTGCTCCAGATCCTTTAACATTTCTTGTGCTGCTACTCCTACCATATCCTCACCTCCTGGAAATCGTCTGGCAAGCTGGGTTACTCGTGCCCTACTCAAAGGACCAGATGCCAGTACGTATTTCAAAATATTAAGCAAATATTCTTTTCTTTTGTCCTCATCAGGCAGCTGCTCAAACAAGTCAAATATTTCCTGCAGCTTTATGTCCAGCTCAGGGAAGTGAATATACTTAAACAGCAGGTGAAATATCTCCATAAGGATAGAGGTTTTGAAAGCCTCGTCTGCCATATGGGTTATGTCATGCAGTAAATGCCTGAACTTAGGAATAAAAACCCTGAATGATTC
>NZ_JYNP01000083.1 GCF_000934755.1 Desulfonatronovibrio magnus | reverse complement strand
AGCCTTCAGCCTTGAGCCTTCAGCCTTGAGCCTTCAGCCTTGAGCTTTCAGCTTTCAGCTATCCACAACTTAACGATTCTTGTTTAATGTGAGTTGTGGGCACAGTCCGTATCAGGCAGAATGATTTTGAATTGTGCTCCGCCCAGAGGGCTGTCTTGTACCAGCAGCTTTCCTTTATGTTCTTCCACAATGCCGTGAGCAACAGAAAGCCCCAGACCTGTGCCAGTCCCCACGTTTTTCGTGGTAAAAAACGGTTCAAAAATTCTGGGTCGAATACCTTGGGGTATGCCTGATCCGCTGTCATCAACCTGATACCAGACATATTTGTCATCTTTGCCCCACGAAAGTTTTACTCGTCCGCCCTCGGCAGACTGTAGTGCGTTGCGCAGCAGGTTGACAATGGCCTGCTCTATCCTGATGGGATCAAGAGAAACTTCGATATCACGTCTTGGTCCGTCTTCCAGCAGGGTAACGTTCATTCTGGAAGCTTCTTCAGATACAGCAGAAAGAGACGACTGTGCAGGCAGGGCCAGGCGAACAGTTCTCTTCTGCATGCTGGAACTGCGACTGAAATCCAGCAGCTGCCTGATAATGTATTCCATTCTGGTGACTTCGCCCCTGATGCTTTCAAAGGTAGCACTTAAGTCATCAGAAAGATTGTGTTTGCGCAATGCCTTCTGGGCCTTGGCAGTGACAATGCTTAACGGGGTGCCAAGTTCATGAGCTATCCCAGCAGAGAGCTGGCCAATGGCTGCAAGCTTTTCTGACCTTCTGAGCTGTTCCTGCAGTTCTTCCTGTTTTTTGCGCCTTGCCTTAAGCTCTTTCTGGGCTTCATACATACTGTCAAGCATATGATTAAACTGGTTGCCAATGGCCTGAATCTCCCTTGGTCCGCCCATTTTGAAGCGGTGCTGGTGATCCCCGCCTGCCACTCTGGACATGCTGTTGATGAGATTGTTAAAGTGTCTTCCCAGAGCCCGGTTCTGACCATAAAGGACCAGTCCGGTCATAACCAGCAGGCCCAGAGCCAGAACTACCTGGCCCTGTTGCCTGACGATCCTGATATAGTCCACAAAGTCACTTTCTTTTCTCGTCAGCTGAAGCATGCCGCTAACTTTTCCTCCCGAATCAGACAATGGAATAAAGTAGGAATAAACCTCACTGCCTGCTACGTCTCCATACCCGCCATGTTCTTCACCTTCATCGATAAGTTCAATGAGTTTATCGCTTTCAGGGTCTGACTCAAGAGTTCCAGCGAGTGCGACTTCGCTTCCGTCATGATCATACAGCGAGGCACTGTATATTTCTCCAATGGAAAATGCGGAATCCAAGGCACTGTATATGGCTCGGGACTCTTCACGTTCCAAAGCGTAACTCAGGGGCAGTTGAAGGGCCTTGGCAATCAGCTCAAGGTCTCTTTGCATATTTTTTTCAATGTTCTTTTCCAGGGCTCGCAGGGCAAGGTGGCCTGTAAGGAGCATGGCAAGAGCCAAAGGTATAATTACATACATAACCAGTGCAGCTCTTAAACTTATTCTGGAGAAAAAAGCACTTATCCGGTAAAAAAAAGTGTGTCTAAATATACTCATGTGTCATACTGTGCATAATTTATGAAAGAAAATCAAGAGCCAGTTGTCTAACTTGGGCTGTACCCGCAACCCAATTTAAACAAGGATCGTTACTTTTCAGGCTGAAGGTTGAAGGTTGAAAGGTGAAGATACGTTTCCTGAGCATTATTGCTCCTTCAAGGTTAAAAAACTGTCTTATTAGTTTCTGCAGGATTGAAATGGTAAGTTACTAACTCGGCATTTACCAGCAAATTTGAGACTTCAGGGTACATGGTTGGCGTTGTTGATGAAAAATAGAACCTGCCTTGACAGTTGAGTAATCAGTTAACTAATAGCTTTCTTCAACACCCCTGATATGGGCGTAGCAGAACACGAAAATTTTTACCCAACCAAGGAGGTAGTAATGATACGTGAAGCACCAGAACGAAATCTGGCTCTGGATCTGGTCCGGGTGACTGAGTCTGCGGCACTGGCTTCATCACGCTGGCTGGGGCGTGGTGATAAAAATGAAGGTGATAAGGCTGCAGTAGATGCCATGAGATTGAGTTTCAGCGCACTGGATATTAAGGGCACTGTTGTTATCGGCGAAGGAGAAAAGGATGAGGCTCCCATGCTTTATAATGGAGAATCCCTCGGTACCGGCAGGGGGCCGGAAATGGATGTTGCTGTTGATCCTGTGGAAGGAACAAGGCTTCTGGCTTTTGGCCGTCCCAATGCCATTGCAGTAGTAGCCCTTGCTCCGAGAGGCACTATGTATAATCCAGGCCCTGCATATTATATGAAGAAACTCGTTGTTCCGGCCCAGGCCAAGTATCATGTGGATATAAAAATGCCTGTGGCTGAAAACCTGCGTAAAGTTGCCAAAGCCATCGGCAAGGCAGTGGATGATCTGGTAGTGTTTGTGCTGGACAAGCCAAGACATGAGGATCTAATATCTGAGATACGCCAGTCTGGGGCCAGGATTCAGCTCCATACTGACGGAGATGTTGCTGGCGCGCTCATGGCAGTTACTCCCTGGGGAGATGTTGATGTCATGATGGGCACAGGCGGAACTCCGGAAGGCGTTCTTGCAGCAGCAGCCATCCGGGTTATGGGCGGTGAAATGCAGGGGATGCTGGACCCTCAGTCTGACGAAGAAAAAAAAGCCCTGCTTGACGCAGGTTATAATTTAAGCCGGGTACTGACTCTGGAAGAGCTGATTCAAAGCGATGATGTCTTTTTTGCTGCTACCGGAATTTCAGGTGGCACTTTTTTAAAAGGCGTACAGTTTACCGGCGAAGGAGCCTTGACCCATTCCATGGTCATGCGCGGCAGGACCGGAACCTTCAGAAAAATAGAGGGCCTGCATTCATTTGACAAACTCATGCGCATCAGCGCCATAAAATACAGGTAAAATTTATGCAAAACAGCAAACCCGTTATCATGTCACCTTCTTTATTGTCTGCTGATTTCACCAGACTTGGTGAAGAGCTGGACAAACTCGAAAAGGCCGGTGTTTCCTGGGTGCACTGGGATATCATGGATGGTGCTTTTGTGCCCAATATTACTTTTGGACCTCCTGTTATCAAGGCCTGCAGGAAAAACAGCGGTCTGTTTTTTGATGTTCACCTCATGATTGAAAAGCCTGACAAGTATCTCAAGGATTTTGTGGAAGCAGGAGCTGATCTTTTATGTGTGCATGCAGAAGCCTGCGTCCATCTGGAAAGGACTGTTTCCAGAATTGCAGAATTAGGTGCAAAACCGGCTGTTTCTCTGAATCCTCATACTCCGCTTTCAGTTCTGGAATATATTCTTCCCCAATTACATATGGTGCTTATAATGAGCGTCAACCCGGGTTTTGGCGGGCAGAAATTCATTCCTTTCAGCATGCAGAAAATCTCTCGCTTAAAATCCATGATCCGTGAACATAAAACTGATGTTCTGATCCAGGTAGATGGTGGTGTAACTCCTGATAATACTTATGAGCTGGTGCAAAACGGTGCAGATGTTTTAGTGTCAGGATCAGCATTTTTTGGTTTTCCGCCTTATGATCAGAGATTGAAAACTTTTGAGCATGCTGCTGCAGGAGATGTCAGCTGATCCTTGCCAAAGTACTTTCTAATGAAGCCTGCCTTTTATGTAATGAGGGCGAACACAAGTTTCGCCCTCACATTTACCAGCTGTCAGCCATGAGCCATGAGCCAACAGCTATCAGCCACCAGCTATGAGCTACCAGCTATGAGCTACCAGCTATGAGCTACCTGACAACATTCAAAAATTGCAGGTGTTTCTCATAGTGGTCAAGAACATCAGTAATAATCTGTTCCTTGGTCCAGTTCATTACATCGTAATCCTGTCCGCCTTCCTTGAGGTGGATTTCAGCACGGTAGAACTTGAGTTTTTCAGTTCTGTCCTTCCTGGTGTCTCGCAAAGCAAAAGCCGGCGGAGTGTGCGGACGCGGCCGGACTGAATAGAAGAAGTCGATTTCTTCATCATGCAGAACCTCTAACCATATTCTGCCGTCATCACTATCCCTCACTCTGGCTTCCATATTGCGATTTTTCAGTTCCTGGGCAACATCTGTAAGGGCAGGTCTGGATACTTCCTGGATAAACTTGTCCACTTCAGTCTTGGTGGGTTGATGAATCAAAGTTTTGATTCTCTTTTTCCACGCGTCTGGGCCCTGAAAAGAAGTGCTGGGCATAAGGGTTGCCTTTTCTAAGGTAATCTTTTTGACTACTTCTATGCGCAATGCTCTGATAAGGCCCCAGCACATGAGCAGCATGATAACTGTAAAGGGTAAGGCGCTGGCTATGGTGGCTGTCTGCAATGCTCCCAAACCCCCGGCAAGAAGCAGAACTGCGGCAACAGCACCCTCGGAACAGGCCCAGAATATTCTCTGCCAGACCGGTGCATCGTCATCTCCGCCTGAAGTTAGCATGTCAATAACCAGTGAGCCAGAGTCAGAGGAGGTTACAAAGAAGGTGACAACCAGGATAGTGGCAATAATTGAGGCCAGAGTTGAAAAGGGCAAATGCTCAAAAAACTGAAAAAGGGCAACTGTGGTATCTGCTGAAACAGCATCACCAAGTTGAGTAATGCCTTTTACCAGGATCATATGCAAAGCAGTGTTGCCGAAAAAGGTCATCCACATGAAAGTAAAGCCTACAGGCACCATCAGAACGCCGACAACGAATTCCCTGATAGTTCTGCCTTTGGATACTCTGGCTATGAACATGCCCACAAAGGGAGACCAGGCAATCCACCAGCCCCAGTAGAAAAGTGTCCATCCTCCGAGCCAACCGGTGGGTTCATAAGCATAAAGATTAAAGGTCATTGGTATCAGGTCGGCAATGTAAGCCCCTACATTCTGGGTAAAGGCCTGCATGAGAAAGACTGTAGGCCCGGCTATGAGCACAAAGCCTATTATGGTTATGGCCAGAATCATGTTCAACTCTGAGAGTCTGCGGATGCCTCCATCCAGACCGAGTACAACTGATACAGTTGCCATGGCAGTGATGATTGCGATAAGAACCATCTGAACATAAACATTACTGGGTACGCCAAAAAGGTATTCCAGACCTGCGTTAACCTGCATTACTCCGAGACCAAGAGATGTAGCTACGCCAAACATGGTTCCAAAAACTGCGAAGATGTCAATGGCGTGTCCTAAGGGGCCGTAAATCCGATCTCCGATCAAAGGATAAAAGGCAGAGCGTATGGTCAAGGGCAGGTTGTGTCTGTAAGCAAAATAGGCCAGAGAAATGGCCACAACAGCATATATGGCCCATGCATGCACGCCCCAGTGAAAAAAGGTGATCTTCATGGATTCTCTTGCGGCTTCAACAGTGCCAGGGTCTCCTACAGGTGGACTCATGTAGTGCATAACCGGTTCAGCAACACCGAAAAACATAAGACCAATTCCCATGCCTGCTGAAAAAAGCATGGCAAACCATGAAATATATGTATAATCGGGTTCGCTGTGGTCCGGGCCGAGTTTGATGGTGCCGAATTTGGACAGACCGAGATAGATAACAAAAAGCAGGAAAGTGGCAACTGAAAGTATGTAGAACCAGCCAACAGTGGTGGTAATCCAGCCCTGTATGCTGCCAAAAAGATCTGCTGCCCTCTCGGGATTGAGCAGGGTAAAGATGAGAAAAATCAGTGTGATTCCGGCAGAACCAAAAAAGACAGGTGGATTGATTCTATACCAGGAACCTGCAACACTTACAGTTTTCTTTTCATTCAAAATAATATCCTCCGTTAAAGGTTAATGAACATTCCCTGCCTTGCTAAGGCGCAGGGTCTCAGGGTATTATAAGTTATTTTAGATAGTTGAGCCGTACCTGTTAATCGCTTCTAAGTAACTAAAACCAAATTATCAACAAAATCAGACGGTTATAGTTTTCACAATTTTAAGATTTTTACATATGATTGATTCTCAATTACCAGAAAAGTTCCGTCAAAGATGAGAGCTTTGCGCCTGGCACAGGGACTGTCCCTCGCTGTGTAAATTTTTTCATTTAAGCAAATTTTTTCCAGGAACCAATGCAGTATCATGCTTTATTATAGTACCTTGCGGGGACTGTCCCAATTTCCAGAAAAGTGACAGGCTCTTAAAGTTACTCACAGGTTCGGTCCCGGGCCGCCCGGGTGAGGAGCTTACAAGTAATTAAAACCATATTAGTAATAAATTCACAGCATTATGGTTTTACCATACAGATTGCTTCGGTCGCTTAGGCTCACTTGTGGGTGACAGGTTTTCAGAAACCACATCCCTGACACCTCAGGTGTCATTGCGAGCGAGTCTTCGAGCGCGGCAATCTCTAACGTGTTGAGGCTATTACCTCTTTTTTTGTGGCTTAAGCCACATTGCAAAGAAGCGGCTGGAGCCTGGGAACGAGTGGTGTAAGTTACTCACAGGTTCGGTCCAGGTCCGCCCGGGTGAAGAGCTTACAAGTAACTACAATCGTTTTGCTAATAAAATCAAACGTTTACAATTTTCATATTTTTCGATTTTTGCTTATGATTGATGCACATTTGCCAGAAAAGTTCCGTCAAAGATGAGAGCTTTACGCTTGGTACAGCTTCCTGCCCGGAGGCTTACAGCCCGGAGGGGGACTGTCCCTCGCTGTGTAGATTTTTTCATCAAAGCAAATTTCTTCCAGGAACCAATGCAGCATCAATCTTTTTTATAGTACCTCGCGGGGACTGTCCCAATTTCCAAATATGGGACTGTTTTTCAAGGTGGAGGCGGCTTCCAACCGCCTGGAATTAAATAGCCTGCAGGATGCAGGCTCCACTTTAAAGACAGTTACTCACAGGTTGGGTCCCGGTCCTCCCGGGTGAGAAGCTTATATCCAAAGACAGAGAGCTATTTGTAAAGCTACAGTATTGCAACATCTCAGTTTAGCACAAACAAGGATTATTATCAAATCGCATCAAATCATGAACAATCACAAGTTTCTTGCCACTAATCTGATGGAACTGCACCACAGAGGAATATCCCGACCCGACGTGGTTTTGATAACAGGCGATGCCTATATAGATTCATCTTTTTGCGGTACAGCAATCATCGGCAGGGTACTTGAGGCTGAGGGCTATAGTGTAGGTATAATTTCCCAGCCAGACATCTCAACAGGCAAAGATATTACAGCCCTTGGTGAACCCCGTCTTTTCTGGGGAGTCAGCTCTGGCTGTGTGGATTCAGAAATCGCCAACTACACGTCTCTCGGCAAGCCCCGCAGATCATGTGACTTCACACCAGGCGGCAAGAACAACCGCAGGCCTGACCGGGCATGTATAGTATACTCCAATCTTATTCGCAGACATTTTAAAAATACAGTTCCTATAGTTCTGGGAGGCATTGAAGCCAGTTTGCGTAGAACTGCCCATTATGATCCGCGCACAAACAAAATTCGCAGAAGTATTCTCTTAGATGCCAAGGCTGACATACTCGTATATGGCATGGGTGAAGCGCCTGTGCTGGAAATTGCCGGGAGACTGAGTGCAGGGCAGGGCCTTGAGGGCATTCGCGGTACATGTGTTATGCAAAATGCACCGGAAGAGAACAGTGTTGCTTTGCCGGACTATGATGCGATTCCAAAAGATAAACAAACCATGGCCGACATGTTCAGGCTGTTTTACCAGAACAGTACAGGACCAGGGGGCAGTCCGCTGGCTCAGAAATACGGATCACGCTTCCTTGTTCAGAATCCGCCGGCACCCTTGCCTTCCCGTCAGGAGCTGGACCGCATTTATGAACTGCCCTACACTAACCAGGTCCATCCAATGCATAAGAGTCAGGGTCATGTCAGGGCCATGGATACTATTCGCAATTCCATCACCACCCATCGCGGCTGTTACGGAGAATGCTCCTTTTGTTCCATTGCCATTCATCAGGGCAGAAGCGTAATAAGCAGAAGTATGGACAGTATAGTCAGGGAAGCTCAATACATGCTTGGGCATGACAAGGAAAAGGGCGTAATAAACGATGTTGGCGGGCCAACAGCCAATATGTATGGTTCAGGATGCTCTTTAATGGCCAGTGGAAAGCCCTGTCAGGACAGACGCTGCACAGGGTATGACGGAGTCTGCAGCAGACTTGTGCATGGACACCACAAGCAGAAACGACTATTGAACCGTCTTCGGGCATTGACCAATGCAAAGCAGATAACTATAGCCTCTGGAATTCGTTTTGATCTCGTTTTGAGCGATAAAAAGCATGGATCATCATATTTGGAACAGGTGATAAAACATCACGTGTCAGGGCAGATGAAGATAGCTCCTGAGCATTCTGTTGACCATGTTCTCAAGCTAATGAACAAGCCCAGGTCTGCCCATGTATGGGAGTTTGCAAGATTGTACCGCAGGCTGGCATCTAAGCTCAAACGCAATGTCCACCTTTCATGTTATGTAATAGCTGCCCATCCGGGATGCACAATTAGAGATATGAAGGAATTTGCCGGGCTTGCTCAGACCAACCTCAAGTTCAGCCCGGAGCAGGTGCAGATTTTTACTCCTGCTCCATCTACGAGATCCACCATTATGTATCACTGCGGAGTTGATCCTTTTACCGGAAAAAAGGTGTGGTCGGAAAAAGGCATAAAAGGCAAACAGGAACAAAAGCTTGCTCTGAAACGAAAGAAGTAAACCTGGTTAACCTGGAGAAAAGATAAAAGCATGGAAACGTTTATAATCATATTGATATTGTTTTTGATTCTGGCCAAACTGGCCTGGGAAACTTTTCTGACACTGCTGAACATGGCAGAAGTGCGCAAGCGCAGCGCTTCTCCATCGCAACAGATTCTTGAAGTTATGGACAGGGATACATACCAGAAATCCACACAATATACTATTGCCAAAGAAAAACTGGGCCTTGTCAGTGGATTTTATGATACTGCCATCCTTTTGCTTGTCCTTTTTTCTGGAGCCTTGCCCTGGTTTTATGCCTTTTTCAGCATACCTGGAGCAGATTTTTACGTCCTTTATGAAAGCGCGTATATTATAACAGCGATTATCATTATGTCAGTTTTCGGCATTCCATTAGATTACTACGCCCGGTTCAATTTAGAGGAACGCTTTGGCTTCAACAAAAGTACGATTAAGTTATGGATAACAGACAAACTTAAAGGACTGGTTATCGGTCTTATTCTGGGCATTCTCATCATCAGCCTGATTATCCTGTTCATTTCCAGGCTGGGTGAATACTGGTGGATATGGGCCTTTATGGCTCTTTTTGCCTTTCAGGTTGTTATGATGATTCTTTATCCCATGATCATTTTACCCTGGTTTAACAAACTCACACCTCTTGAAGACAATGAACTCAAAACAAGACTCATGGATCTGGCTCAAAGGACCGGATTCAAGGCCAGGAGTATCCAGGTCATGGACGGCAGCAAGCGATCAGGACACTCCAATGCCTTTTTTACAGGTATTGGCCGGTTCAGGAGAATTGTGCTTTTTGATACACTCATTGAGCAGATGACTCATGATGAACTTGAAGCAGTGCTGGCTCATGAAATCGGGCACTATAAGAAAGGGCATGTGCCCAAAATGCTGGCGCTTTCCGCCGGCATGAGTCTGGCCGGTTTATGGGTGCTTAATCTGCTCCTGAACGCGCCCTTTTTTATCCAGGCTTTCGGCTTTGACCCAGACCATGCCGGGCCTGGTCCAGCTTTGCTGTTGTTTGGGCTTCTGTCCGGCCTGTTTACTTTCTGGCTGTCTCCTCTTTTCAGCATGCTGTCCCGCAAACATGAGTACGAGTCAGACCGGTTTGCCCGTGAACATACAGGCAGTGAACCAATGAGTCAGGCTCTTTTGAAGCTGAGTGAAAAGAATTTGTCCAACCTTACGCCACATCCATTATACAGTGGCTTTTACTATTCTCATCCCACACTTTTTGAAAGAATCAAGGCCCTTCAATCAGGGTAATTTTGCAGTGAGGTAGTTATGTCATTAGTGGTAGCGCTTCTTCTGGGCATTGTGCAGGGGGTTTTCATGTTCATCCCGGTCAGTTCCACTGCACATCTTGTTCTGACCCAGCATTTTCTGTTGTCCAGGGGCTACGATCTTCCCCCGCCAAACAGTGCGGAGATGATACTGCTTGATCTTGTACTGCATGTGGGAACCCTGGTTTCAATTGTTATTGTTTTTCATAAAAGCCTGTTTCATTTCCTGGGTGATCTGCTTGTTTCCAGTAAAAATGTTATGCAAAGCAAGGCTTTGAGTCCCTTGCCCCTGTCAATACGTTTATTTCTGCTGGGCATGCTCTCGGTATTTGTGACCGGCGTTATGGGGCTGACCATGAAAACAGGGTTTGAGCTTGTTTTTGGTTCTCCTTTTGCGGTGGGTTTTACCCTTTGCCTGACCGGGATTCTTTTATGGTGGACTGATGTATTGAGCAGGCGAAAACTGGGACTTAAACAGATGAAAATATGGCACGCACTGGCCATTGGCGGGGCTCAGGGGCTGGCTTTAATGCCGGGTCTGAGCCGCAGTGGAATAACTATTGTCACTGCGCTTGTTTGCGGCATGAAAAGACGCTGGGCTGCAGAGTACAGCTTTTTTATAGCCATCCCGACCATCATGGCTGCAACCCTGCTGCAGGGGGTTGAAGTTTTCATGGATGAATTTCCTTCAATGCTGGGGTGGGAGGTCTATTTTACTGGTTTTGTGAGCGCGGCAATAGTTGGCACTTTTGCCCTGCATCTGGTTTTAAAACTTCTTTACGCAGCCAGGCTTAAGATTTTTTCATATTATCTCTGGTTACTGGCTTTGCTGGTGTGGTTCGGGCTTATGCCCATAACATCGGCAGTACACTGATTTTTAAATTTGTAAGCTCCTCACCGGGGGGCCCGGGATCGAACCTGCGAGTAACTTTAAGAATCTGACACCTCGTTCCCAGGCTCCAGCCCGGGGACGTCTTACTCTTGCGGCTCCAGCCGCTTCTTTGAAATGTGGCTTAAGCCACAAAAAAAGAGGTAATAACCTTAACACGTTAGAGATTGCCGCGCTCGCCCCAGTTGAATGGCTGCGCCTACACTGCGTGAATTCAACGGGGTAAAAAGACTCGCTCGCAATGACAGCTGAGGTGTCAGGGATGTGGTTGCTGTAAATCTGTCACCCACGAGGGAACCTAAGCGACCGAAGTAATCTGTATGGCAAAACCATAATACTTTGAATTTATTGCTTATTTGGTTTTAGTTACTTAGAAGCTTTTCACACGGGCCGCCTGGGTGAAGTGATTATAGAAAATAGCTGTCTGCATTAAACTTTAATCAGAATTTTTAGTGCTTCCCAGCCATTCGTATATGGCACTGTAGTTGAAACTATCTACAAATTTCAACAAAAATGCTGCAGCCTTTTTATTATGCAGTTCAGCCTTTTGGGTAAGTTCCTTGAGTTGAAAGATATCACCATTGTTTGTGGCCTCAATTATTTCATCAATGAGCTCCTGGGGGAGATCAGGACTCACTGTCTGTGGCTCCATCTGTTTAGATGTTTCAAAGCCTACGATCTGGCAGTCGGCATAAATATATTCCAGCCCCAGGTTCTCTGCTAGAATGTCAAGCAGTTCAGCACTTTTAACGGGCTTTGACAGGTAGGCATCTGCACCGGCCTCAAAGCATTTTTTCCTTACATCTTCGAATGCTCCAGCAGTGACGGCCAGTACAAATGTTTTGCTGCCGTAATCTGTAGCCTTGATCCTCTGGGTGGCCTCGTATCCATCCATTACCGGCATGCGAATATCCATGAGCACTGCTTGAGGCTGCCATGCATGAAAGACATCCAGTGCCTCTGCTCCGTTTGACGCCTTTCTGACTTCAAACCCCACTGGCAGGAGCATTTCTGAAAGCAGGGCCAGATTATCTGGTTTATCGTCCACAATCAGTATTTTCCAGGGGCCGCTGCCAGGCTTAAGGCCTGCAACACTTTGCTCTTCTGTGTGAGGGCTGTTTTCATCCAAAGCTGAAAGCACGCTTATTTCTAAGCGAAATAGACTGCCCTGACCCTGGTTTGATTCTACTGTCAAGCTGCCATTCATGAGTTTTGCATACTCACGGCTGATGGGCAGGCCAAGTCCAGTCCCGCCGGATTCAATGCCTGCGGCGGCCTGGTAAAATTGATTAAAAATCAAGTCCTTGTCTTGTTCAGGAATCCCAGGTCCGGTATCTTCCACTTCAATAATAATCTTAAGTTCCGATCCCTGATGCAAAGCTGGTGTATCAGGAGCGCTTGCTCTAAGTATCACGTGGCCTGAACTTGTAAATTTAAAAGCATTGCCCAGCAGGTTTATGATAATTTGTCGCAATTTGTCCTGATCTGCATGAATAAACCTGGGTACTTTCTTACTTATTTCCAGGCCCAAAAAAAGACCCTTGGCCTCAGCCATGGCTTGAAACATACCTGCTGTTTCTTTCAAAAGAGCAGGGAGGATAAAGTCCCGGGAATTAAGAGAAACTTTTCCGGACTCGATTTTGGACATGTCTAAGACATCATTTATCAACCTCAGCAGGTTCTGGCCGTTGCTGGAAATCAACTGGACTTTTCTGACCTGTTCCGGGGTCAGAGTTGTATCTCTTTGTAAAATGTCGGCAAAACCCAGTACAGAGTTCAAGGGGGTGCGCAGTTCATGACTGATGTTAGCCAGAAAAACTGATTTAGCCTTGCTGGCCTGTTCAGCCTGTTCCTTGGCCACAAGCAGTTCGCGCTGGGCTTGCTTTTTGGCAGTAATTTCCTCCTGGAAGCCAATAAATTCATTGTTACTTATTTTTGCGGCTGTAACGGACCAGTCACGCACAGTGCCGTCTTTACGTGAACACCTCATTTCGCCGTGTGAATGTCCTTTCTGGACCACGGTATTAAAATGCTTACAGAAAAGTTCCATGTCTTCATGATGAATAATGTCCCTGATACCCAAATTCAGCAATTCTTCACGACTGTAACCTGTTTGCCTGCACCCGCGTCTGTTGGCAGCAATAAATCTGCCGTTTCTATCAGCAACCATGATTCCGTATGGTGCATACTCAATATAATTGTAAAGACGCTTTTCACTTTTCTTTAAGGATTCTTCCATCTGCTTCTGGTCAGTTATGTCTATGACCAAGCCAGTGATCCCCAGTGGATTTCCTATTTCATCGACAACGACTCCTGCTGATTCCCGGACCCAGCGCATTTCTCCGGATCTGGTTAAAATACGGTGCTCGTACTCAAAGGTTTTTTCAGAATGAACTTTTAGCATTGGTTCATTTACCCTCAGAACATATTCCCTGTCGTCAGGATGAATAAACTGCAGAAAGGCTTCAAAGGTGCCGGGAAATGTTCCTTCATCCAGCCCGAACAGAGCTTCGCATTCAGGAGTCCAATAGAGCTCAGAGGTCTTAAAGTCGAACTCCCATGCTCCGGCACGGGCAAAACGTTGAGCATAGGAGAGTCGTTTCTGATAGGCTTTTAACTTACTTTGCAAATGTTTGCGTTTAGTGTCCTGTTCAATACGCTCGGATATATCCCTGAAAATACCCACAATAAGCCGCCTTCCTCCAGCTTCAAAAGTGCCCCTTGCATTAATTTCCACAGGAATGTGCAAACCAGAAGCCGTGACAAGAATTTGTTCGCTCAGGAACATACTTCCTGAAGTATGTTTTGAAAAAAATTCCCGGGTCACATGAGCTTCCTCCAGGGGATGCAACTGAGTTTGATGCATGGTTTGCAATGCTTCCAGAGAATATTCAGAAAGTTCCAGTGCATACTGGTTGGCATCTACAATCATGCCTGATGCAGCATCAGCCACAAACACAGCATCCCCGGCACTTTCAAAGAGATGTCGATACTTTATTTCACTTTCTCGCGTTTTCTCTCTCGCTTTTTTGTGCTCCTGCACTTCCATCTGTAATTGTTTTGTCCGCTCTTCTACAAGCTGTTCCAGGTGTTTGCGATATTGCTGCAGCTCAGCTTCAGCATTTTTCCGTTCAGTAATGTTGGTGACAGCGATTCTAAAGGATGGTGCTTTATCCGACATGTTCCTGACATTGCCATGAAGCATGGCCCAGAACAAACTTTGTCCCTGGCCGTACATACGGACCTCGCAGGACATGACTTCCTGATCATGAAGAAATAATCTGAGAGAATTGTAAAAAGCCTGCTGATCCTGTTTATGTACAAACCTTGCTAATGGTCTGTTCAGGATTTTATCGTGCTCTAACCCCAGCATTTTTATCAGGGTCAGGTTGGCTTCCTGAACTATGCCCTGGTCATCAACAGTACAATATCCAACAGGAGCAAGGTTATAGAGGTCAAAGTATTGAAGGCGCGCTTGTTCCAGTTCTTCCTGTATTCTGCGCAGCTCATCATTTTGCATTTTGAGCTCGATCTGGTGCACACGCAGCTCTTGGAGGGCATCGTTTAAGTCATTCTGAGCATCATCTTGAAAATTATCGGACATAAAACACCCCAAAGGATCCTTTCTGAATTATTCTGCTGGCTTGGGCAGCATTATACGTTTCTGAAAAACTATTTCTCCACCAAGCGAACTAACCTGTTACCATTCTTCAGATTTTTCCTTTCTCAACATCATAAATGAATCTTACCAGGCCATCAAAGTAAACCTGCTGATCGTCATACATAGCCATATGGCTTCCATTGGGGCAGTGCAGATGACGAGCCCTGGGGATCTGGTCAGCCATCCATGCCATATGCTCTGGATCCATGGTGTCGTGCTGTGATCCAACTACAAGAGTGGGTGTTAGAATTTTTTCAAGTTCAGCGCTGCGGTCCCATTTTGCCAGTATGCCGCTTGCTCCCAGTTCGCTGGGCCCCTGCATTGGAATATAGACTTTGGGGTTGAGGTGTTTGAACGCGCGGTCAATTGGATCCGGCCATTGGTCATGCGGCATACGCAATACATGGTGAATATAATGATGCTCAATCAGCAGCTCCATATAGCGGGGATTTTCCACATCATCCTCAGCCTCCATTTTCTTGATTTCAGCTACTGCTGCCTGATCCATGGATGGAATGAGTACGTCTAAGGCGTATTTATTATAGGCTGGCATGCTTGACATCATATTTGAGATGATCAGCCCCTTAAGGTTATGTTGAAACTTAAGAGCATACTCAATGGCCAGAATTCCACCCCATGACTGCCCGTAAAGATAAAAGTTCTGCTTCTGGAGTCCAAGGGCCTTGCGTACTTGTTCCACCTCGTCCACGAACCTGTCTATTTCCCATAGTTCTGGTATGTCAGGCTGATCACTGTACTTTGATCCCAGCTGATTGTAATAATAGTATTCAATGCCTGCAACGGGAAAATAGCTGTCAAAGGCTTCAAGGTATTCGTGCGTCCCTCCAGGCCCGCCGTGCAGCAGCAGTACCTTGACGTCCGGGTTGTTTCCGATCCGTTTTGTCCATACCCGGAATTTTCCGTGAGGCGTGTCAACTGGTACCATTTTAACGCCCCCGCTAAGTACATCGTCTCGCCCAGAATAGTCTAAGTATGCTGCCGGAGCAGATAATTTTGTTTCGGATTTGTTCATAGTAAAAATTTCCTTGTCTAATGCGGGTTGTACCCGCAACCCAAAAAAAGATATTTTAACCGCCCGTTCGAAGACTCACTCAAGACGCAAAGGGCGCAAAGGAAGAAAGAAGTTTTTTTCAATTGCCGGGGAACGGCAAATGAAAAGGGAGCCTTTTTGAAAACCGATGCCCGGTTTTCAAAAATATATATCTTCCTTATTGTCTTTAACTCTGAGGCCTTTGCGGTTTAAGTGTTCTTGTTTTTTATGACAGAGTTTCAGGATTAAGTTACTAAAGTATTGCAAAAAAAGCAATTTGCAATTTGTAAAAATCAGGGTCAGAAAAATCTGTATCAGTAACTTACCATTTCAATCCTGCACCGAAAAACAAGAAGTTTTTTAACCTTGACAAGAGCAAAAAAGTCCAGGATGCGAATTCTTCAGCCTTCAGCCTTCAGCCTTCAGCCTTCAGCCTTCAGCCTTCAGCCTTCAGCCTTCAGCCTTCAGCCTTCAGCCTTCAGCCTTCAGCCTGAAAATCAAATTATCGCCCCAACTTAACGCTCATTGTTTAAGTTGGGTTGTGGGCAAACCCATCATGAAGAGTTAAACCATCTTCACCTGATATATCCCTGTTCTTCAAGAAACAGAAATACTTCCTGGGCTGCCTCTGTGGGGGTGAGTCTGGTTGTGTCTATGCTAAGTTCAGGACTTTGCGGGGCTT
>NZ_JYNP01000080.1 GCF_000934755.1 Desulfonatronovibrio magnus | reverse complement strand
AAAGCCTTCCGGGTGTTTGTTGTTGTCAGCCGCCAGGTACTTCTTGATTCGCGTTTTTCCACTGCCATCTGCGCTCCTGTTTATTCAGCTTGCCATGGGCTTTCCACCCAGGTCCACATAGGAATAGAAAATGGACTGAAACATGAGAGCAGTATCCATTGTGATGAGCTGGTCAGTATTCCCAAACGCATGCTTAGCGACTTTATCGGATCACTGAACCTGGAGCAGATGAAAAAACTTGATCAGGCACTGGCCATTGCTCTTGAACTGGACTAAACGAAAAGGTGTTCCTGGTTCTTCGTTCTTAGTTCCTGGTTAACGAAGAACGACGAACACTTCCCTTGAGTCAAGACTGCTCAAAAACGGTATTCATACCTTCCCACCTTCCCACTTTCATCCCTTCACACTCACCCTCACACCCTCACATGCTCTCACATCCGTAGTGCATACTTTTCCTCATATAAAGAAGTGAATCACAACGAATACCTCATAGTGACGGTTTTTGTTCATGTTTCTTGGTTTTAACGAAGAACAAAGAACCAGGAACTAAGAACTGCGGCTGCGCCGCAAAAACTCAAAACCTCATCCCCTCACGGCGAATCACATTGACTTCTTGATATCCAAACACCGCATTCAGATGGTGCAGCAGGGCGTGGCTTCCCTGATGCAGCCAGAGATTGTCCAGTTCAGCGCTGATGGCGACGTATCGGGAATCCAGGTCCTCTGCCTGATCGGCCCTGGCGGCCAGTTCATGGATAAGTTCCAGCCAGAGCCGGCTGACCCCCATGATGTAATGCGGCCAGGCGCGCTGCATTTCCGGTGTCCAGCCGGGGTCTGATGTATCGCCCATGCCCGGGCGTTGGGGCTTTGCCGGATCATCAAAGCCAACGGTTTTGAGCTTATCATCACGCAGCAGCCGCTCCAGCAGCGGATCAGACCCTATGCGGGCGTTGATCCGGGCGGCCACTTCAGGTGTGGCCCGGAAAATAAAACTGAACCGGTGTCCGGCACTGTCCCGGGCCGCGCGGCGGTGAACGCGCCACAGGGATATTTCCTGGCCATGTTCAGCCAGCACAGGCGATATAATCCGGTCCGCCAGCAGCACGTCCCGGTGCCAGGCCGGGCCTTCACCTTCAGGCCAGACATGGCCGAAACGCACGTACCACCAGTACTCTTCCTGGGTCTCCAATGCAGGCGGAACCGGTTGAGTAGCGACAACCTGAGGAGTTGCGCAGGCAGCCAGCAGCAGGAGTATGAGCGGCCAGGTATATGGGAGTGTGTGTTTGAATTGATACATTTGTTTATTGTTCGTTCCTGGTTCGGCAGCTGCGCGCGGTTCCTGGTTCTTGGTTCCTGGTTAACGAAGAACAACGGGAGCAGTACGCGTTTTTGACAACCAGGATGGGGACAGTCCCGAAGCCAGGGACAGTCCCCATCCGGGCTGTAAGCCTCCGGGCAGGAAGCCGTGTCATTATTTCTGGCATGGACCAGTCCCTGGTTCAAGATTGTTTAAAAATTGCTTCAGCTGTACTCCAGGCAGTTAAACAGCAGCTCCGCTCTTTTGCAAGAAAAACTTATCAAGGGCTCACATCCCATGTCCCTTCCTCTCTCCCAGACCTTCCCGTCCCCGCCCGCCGCCCACCATCGGCAACACCCACAACTTGTACACTTTCAGCCACGCACAAAGTGTACAACTTAAGCCTTAACCTGTACATTTCCAGCATGGCTGAAAGTGTATAAGTTATTAGCGGCATGGCCTGGTACCTGGTCAGGACAAGGGGGCGGATTTTTCGGTCGATGGAGCGTTCTGTTTTGCCGGTGTGGTTCATTATGTATCCTCTGCCAGCAAGCATTCCAGTTGGTTTACCAGGTAGAAGGGCAGCCTGAGCAACCGGAAGGGGCGTTGGATTTTGTTTACTCTTGCTGCCGTTTTTTCCACGGAAGGCCTGGCGGAGCTGATTACGACGGCCTGGTCGGCCTTTTTCTTGATCACATAGGAAACCAGCGACTTGATCGTTCCACCGGGCCCTGATTTCACCTCAACGGGATAAATGCGCTCGGCGCAGGGGAATAGAAAGTCCACCTCTGCCTGTGCTTCCGATTTTGGCGGATGCCAGTAGTACAGCTCGGGTTCGACATAGGCCTTTTTTCCGCAAAGCAGTTGCTGCCCCACGAATTGTTCCGCCAGTACACCCCGGTTGGCCAGTTCGATGGGCGCCTGCATGATTGACTGTGGCGACACACCCTGAGCTGCCAGCAACAACCCGATATCCAGAAACAGAAATTTGCTTATTCTGGTTTTCGTTTCCGCGCCCAGGGGCATTCTTTCGGCGTTGCTGTGAAGCACGCGATAGAAGAGCCTGGCCTGCAGGAACAGCTCGATTGCCTCGTTAACCTGGCGGTTGTCGCCGCTTGTTGACGATGTTATTTCGCGGGCGAGTTTATGGGAAAACTGCAACCCCACCTGGCGCAGGATGCCGTTGAAGAATGCCGCCAGACGGGCGGCATTGGCAGTGCCGGCGTATTTGGCAAAATCATCCTTGTAGGTTTGGATCAGCACTGTTTGATGCTTCAGAATTTCCCCGTGATCGTGATTCGTATCCCTGGCAAGCTGGATCACGCCGGGCATTCCGCCGGTAAGCGTGTAGCGTCGAACAAGTGACATCAGGTCGCCATGCACGGAGTCCGGTACGTGATCCATGGTATGAATATCCAGCATTTCAATAGCACGCAATGCCCTGGTCTCGTCCGTTGCAACTAGGTATTCTTCGAAGGACAGTGGGCCCATGTAGTAGGGCTCTATGCGGCCGACGGGCGTCGACAGTTGTCTGTCAACGAGCACCTGATCGAGAAGCGAACCCGTTAACACAACGGCCAGTCCCGGCATGTCTTCTGAAAAATATCGCAGGCAGGAGTAGGCGGAAGGAGTCGCCTGTGCTTCATCGAGAAAGAGAATGGCTTTGCTTTTTTCTGTGACCTGCTCGCCGCTTATGAGCGAAAAGTTGAGCAGAAGTTCGTCGAGTTTGAACTTCTGGAAGAGGGGCTCCAATTCCGCGTGTCGCTCAAGGTTGATTTCTATAACCGGGACGGATAGCTGTTTGGCTGCGAGGCGAACCGCTGTTGTTTTGCCCACTTGCCGCGCACCACGAATAACCAGGGGCTTGCGCTTTTCTTGCCCGTACCATGCCTTGATATCGTTTATTGCCCGTCGGTTAAACATTGCCCTTCCTCTTCATGTGCCATTTTAATGCATTTATTGCATTATGTTGGAACATATAGTATCGCATTGTGCATTTATGTCAAGACATGCGGCGGGGTTCCCGTTCGCATTTTCTCCATGACGCACAATTCTTTTCTATTGGCCTGATATTTCACTATCCACTCTACCTCTGGTGCAGGTCGCCTCAAGACTTCAAGCCTGTCAACAATCATGAATATCGAAGTTCAGCGCAGCGGATTTCACTGGGGCCTTCTATGATGCGACTGCAAAAACTCATTTTTACAGTCGCAGGAGTCAGGTGTCCCCAGTGAAACCCCTGTCTTCGACAGAGAGCCCTGCGGGCTGTTTCACGGGGCAGGCCCTGTTAAACCCTGCTTTGCAGGAAATCCTTCGGATTTGTTTAACCGGGCAGGCACGAGTCAGGAGCCAGTAAAAACAAAGAGTTTATGGAGCTGATTTATTCCTGAATTATTCATTTTTCGACTTTTTGCATGTGCATCTTCTATCCCTGATTCTTACAATAATACGCCGCAATGGTTTCCAGACGCTCAATGAGGTACAGCGGCACAGAGACCAGCGGGTATTGAACCTGCCTGCGGGTTTTGCCTGTGCTGATTACGGTATCTATCCGGGTTACGGTTGGTAAAGATGCATCAAATCGAACAGCTATAGGCGCTTCTTTGCTTCCCATAAACTGGTGGAGCGATTTAAGCGACCCTGCAGCGCCTGCTTTGACTTCCACGGGAATAATATACCCGCCGGTCTGCACGACAAAGTCGACTTCAGCGTTGGAAGACCGGCCCAGCCGGAGCCAGTAGGTTAATTCCCTGTTCAGAGTGTCCGAAAACATATTCTGTAAATGCTGACCCACAAATTGTTCCGCAATGGCCCCCTCATTGATCAGCTGCGCATCATCCATTTGAGAAACAGCTCTCCAGTCAAGCCCGCAAACAGCGTTCATCAAGCCGACATCCAGGAAAATGGGTTTATACACTTTCTCATCAATATCAGCATGCAGAGGCAGGCTGGAACAATGACTGTGTATTACTTTGTCTATGACCCGGGCCATGGATAAAAGGTCAATGTCTTTTTTTAAAGTGCCGCTCTGGTCTTCGGAAGAGATATTGCTGTACTTTATTTTTTTACCGACGTTTCTGGCAATAAAGTGAAACACCCTGCGTATGCGGTTCAAATTTCTTGAACCGGTGTATTTCGGGAAATCCTCCAGATAGGTTTGGGTAATGGAATTGTGAACCGTGCTGACCTGTTTATAGCTCCTGGTCTCAGAAAAAACAGATACGGCTTCGGGCATACCGCCTGTAAAGTAATAAGATCGCAGCAAACTCAAGAGTCTTTTATGGGTAATTTCTCCTATGGACTTATCCGGCTCATAATTGAGTATAAAGGAACTGAGCTTTTCTTCCCCAATGCCCATCAGAAACTCAGAAAATGTCATGGGGCCCATATGCAGATACTGTATTCGGCCCACAGGCATGGAGAAAGAATGGTCAGACAGGACAAACTCCAGCAAAGACCCTGCACTAAGAACCGGCAATCCTGGTTTGTCTTCGTAAAAATACCGTAATGCGGGAATCGCCTCGGGAACAGACTGAATCTCGTCCAGAAACAGCAGGGAATTTGGACTGACTTGTTTCATTCCCGGCAGAAATTCAATTTGCTGAATAATCTGATCCGGGTCATTGGTATTAAATATGCTGGATAATTCGGGATAGCGCTCCAGGTTTACATCAAGCAGACCTTTTCCATGTTCTTTTGCAAACAGCTGAACAAGCGTAGACTTGCCCACCTGACGGGCGCCACGGATGACCAGGGGCTTTCGGCTGCTGTTCTTGAGCCAGGTATTCAGAAACTCTAATTGATGGCGGTACATTCCTAAGGCTTTCATTTTTTAGCTTGGTCGGCATGCATACATGGATTATGAAAATACAGGGGTGTTTTAAGCAAATAAATATGATTTTAATGGTATGATATGATCAATCTTTCATCTTTGTCAAGCTTGCCAACATGCGGCTGCGCCGCTGTTCTTGGTTCTGCGGCTGCGCCGCTGTTCATGGTTCTTCGTTCGTGGTTCCTGGTTAACGAAGAACTAAGAACTGTTCCTTGTTAACGAAGAACGAGGAACTATTCTCGATCAAGCATGTTCTTGAAGGAGCATATTAACTAATGTTTCTGTAGATACTCCCTGGTGTTTGGCCTTCCTCCGTACTTTTTCAAGAACAGATTCTGCTACAGGAACAAGATAAACATGACGGTTAATATCAACATTAAACTGAGCATCTTCCATATAAGCTTCGTAATCAGCAGAATCATGGCTATCCCAGAAATCTGCGGCATCAGCGATTGAATCAAAAGATAAAGGCAACTCATCTCTATAATATTTTTTCATTTTATTTGCTTTTTGCATATATTCTCCTTTCTTTTTCAGTCATATCGCGAGCTGATATCACCAGAGCTTAATGTGTTCGCTTATTTATGAAAAAAACGACAAGGTATCTGCCAGAATCTGTCCTTCCAAGAGCCCTGTAAACATGTTCTCCCTTGACTTTGCCTCTTTCTATCCTGCGAAAAACAGGAAGATCACTAAAAATGTTCTCGACCTCATTCGGAGTAACAGCATGTTTCTTCTCCAGTTTATCGATAATATCAGAAAGCCAAATAATACCATTAATTAGCATGTCCATCTCCCCCTCATAACCAGGCCGATGTAATCATCCTGCCGATTTGGCAATCACGGACCCGACGATGCCTCGCAATTTCAATACATCCCATATGCGGCTGCGCCGCTGTTCCTGGTTCGTCGTTCTTGGTTCCTGGTTAACGAGGAACGAAGAACGAAAAACGAATAACTCCCCAAGTCTCAGGTCTCAAGTTTCATCCCTCAGGTCTCATCCTTCATCCCTCACACTTCCCCAAAGACTATTGTGGACAGTTGCAAAATTAAAACGATGATTACAAGAAACCTTTTATTTTTCAGTGATAATATTAGCCAGATAAAACCTGCCTACCACTTAGAATAGTCCTCATTGTCTGCTGGAAATATTGATGATGACTGCCCAATTTTACCTGCTGCCTCCAGGTCTGAAGATTCCCATACAGGCTCTATTTGATCAGCGTCTTTGGCTTTAGGCATGACAAACACTTCCACTTCAGTATAATCAAAATCTTCCGGGAGTGTAAGATTGACTTGACCGTTGTGAACTTTAACGAGTTGTCTGAATGTAATAGTTGTGGACATAAAAACCAACTTAAGGGAAATTTATTTACCAGGCAAGAAGATGATTCGCTATTCTCTCCATCATAGTCTGTCAACTTATGTAAGCTTCTCACCCGGGCGGCTCGGGACTGAATCTGTGAGCAACTGCCTTTAAAGTGGAGCCTGTTCGCTCAGGGGCGAAGGCCCTATGGTCCGGCTTCCAGCTCGGAGAGCCTACAGCTCGGAGAGAGGCAGGCCGGGCGTGAGATATTCTTTTTCTTTTCGAGGAAGTACGTTTAAACCGGATGAATCTATTTTTGCCTTAGACTCTGAAGAGACTCTTTATGCAATTAGCTCAATGGCTTGATTAGGACCCAAACCAAAACCTGTTTGACAATTCCCTGTTCATGCTCTATTTCTAAAAATCAGCATATATGCTGCATAACGGAAATAGATTATGAACTGGATTGAATTCAGAAACAAAATGTTTGACCTTGGCTGTTTCAGTATCCATCAGGTATATGCGTGGCAGCCGGGATTTGATCGCAACAACCTGGTCCGGTGGACAAAAAAGGGCTACCTCGTGCATCTGCGGCGTGGATGGTACGCCTTTCCTGAATACAAGAAAAAACCGGAATTCGCCGAATATATTGCCGGCAGAATCTATAACCCCTCTTACATCAGTCTGCACTCAGCACTCGCATTTTATGGCTTGATTCCCGAATCCGTGGTCCAAATAACCAGTGTCACTTCACTGAAAACCGCCTCGTTTACCAACGAATTTGGTGAGTACTCCTACAAAAGCGTCAAGAGCGATTTGATGTTCGGCTATTTCCGCCGCCCGAGTGCAGACAACCGGGCAACCCCCTATGCGACCAGAGAAAAGGCGCTGCTGGATCTGCTCTATCTGTATCCCTTCTATAATACAGAGTCCGAACTTCTCGAACTCCGGCTCGATGGGGATATACTGCGTACGAACTGGGACAGGCGGACATGGCTGTCAATGGGAAAGAGCTTTCAATGTGCACGCCTTGAAAAGCGCATGCAATTACTGGAAAAGGTGTATAACCTATGATCTCAATGGAGCAGCTCAAAAATTTCTATCCGGCTTCAATGGCTGAGAATGCGGTCTTTCAAAAGCACATCCTCAAGGAATATGTTCAGCTCCTGACCCTGGATTATCTTTCCTCCACAGAGCACATCCGAAAAATGACCTTTATCGGAGGCACGAACCTGCGTCTGACCAAGGGCATAGATCGTTTTTCCGAAGACTTGGATTTTGACTGCAAAAACCTGACTGAAGAAGAGTTCATCCGGATGTCAGATGATGTTCTTACCTTCCTGCAGCGCAGCGGGTTTAACGTTAAGGCCAGAGCCCGAGAAAAGAGCGGGTTGAAGGCGTTTCGACGCAGCCTGTATTTTCCGGAGCTTCTGTTTAACTTAGGCATTTCCGGACATCGCGAAGCGCGATTTCTTCTGAAACTTGAAGCCCAGGATCAGCAGATACTCTATGAGCCGGCTATGGAATTCATCAAGGGCTGCGGTTTTTTTTTCCCATTTCCAGTTCCGTCCGAAGCAGTGCTGTGTGCCATGAAGATAGCCGCCATGTTAGACAGGGGCAAGGGACGTGATTATTACGACGTCATGTTCCTGCTGTCACGGACAGAACCGGATTATCAGTTTCTTGGGCATGGTTTTGCTATTCACAACCTTGCCGAGCTTAAGGCTGCTGTTGAAAAGTCACTGCAGGCAGTTGATCTGCGCCAAAAACAAAAGGATTTCGAGCACCTTCTGTTTCATCGTGACCACAGCCGGCGCATCCTGCATTTTGCTGAGTTTATACGTTCCCTGTAATATAGGGCTTTAACCACAGCTGCGCTGCGCGCGGTTCCTGGTTCGTCGTTCTTAGTTCTTGGTTTTTAACAAAGAACGAAGAACTAAGAACAAGGAACGAATAACTGTTCCTGGTTAACGAAGAACGAGGAACGAGGAACTGTTTTTGTTTTTAACGAGGAACGAAGAACTGCAACCAGGCAGATATAACATCACTACGGTTTTAAGGCGGTGATGGGGATCACCGCTACACCGTCGTCTCGAAAATATCCATAACCAGCACCAGTAATTACCGCCAGTAGAGATGGTGAGCCGCACTTGTCGGTATCCACGCGGTCAGCAAATTTCAATAAAGATGCGGCGCCCTGTTCCACCATCCCTGTCCCCAGTTTTATTTCAAAAGCAGCCCAGCGACCATCGGCGCAATACATTATTGCATCCACTTCCAGTCCCGTACTATCACGATACTGCAATATTTCGGCATCCATGGCCTGGGCGTAAACCCGCAGATCCCGAACAACCAGCGATTCAAACAGAAAACCCAGCAGATTAATATCCTTGAGCAATCCTTCCGGGGATGTCCGCAATGCTGCCACCGCCAGGGAGGGATCCACGAACTGGCGCCTGGGCATGCTTCTCAGCCGTGACCGTGAACGTAAATGAGGCGCCCAGGCTGGCTGATCCTCAATAATCATCAGACGTTCCAGACTGGCCAGATACTCAAGTACAGTTTGTACCGTAATGCCGCCCACATCCTCAGCCATGCCGGTTGCGGACGCATAGGTGCCGGTATTGCGGGCCAGGGAACGCAGCAGTCGGCCAACTTTATCCGGATCACGGCGAACCCCGTCAACACGGCTGATGTCCACCCGCCTGATTTCCTCCAGATAGTCCCGGTTGGCCCGCAAAGCTTGCTTTAAGGTCAGACGCAGATGTCCCGGCCAGCCACCCGCAGCAATCAACTCAACCAGTTCCTGAATTGTCAAACCAGGGTCTGGGCAGGCAGGTCGACTACTATTTAGCAAGTCCGCCAGTGACAGGGCTCCAGTGCTTCGTTCAAGCTCAAACAACGTCATGGGACGCAGCCGCAGACGCGTCAAACGCCCGGCCCCGGTATGGCGGGTGATATCATCGGCAGGTACTGCAGAACCAGTCAGGATGAACTGACCAGGCTGGTCTCGCTCGTCAACCGAGCGCCGAATATGATTCCAGATGGATGGTTCAATCTGCCATTCATCAATAAGACGCGGGGTAGCACCCTCCAATACCAGGCGTGGGTCAATGGCTACTGCCTGACGGGCATTTTCATCGATATCAAGCAATACTTCACTGGCAGCAATGTTCCTTGCAGTTGCAGTTTTCCCGCAAGCTTTGGGCCCTTCAATGACCACGGCACCGGTGGATGACAAGCGCTGCCGCAAATCTTCGTCCACCACTCTTGAACGATAGCGCATACCAGCCTCCTAAAGTAAGAAACATTGAGGTTAACGATTGCACTTACTTAATTTAAACGTTTGCAACGATTTCAGGTTAATAAATGCAATGTAATCATTTAAATAAATGCAATTGAGTTGTCAAGAGCAATGCGGCTTCGCCTCTGTTCAGCAGCTGCGCTGCGGTTCCTGGTTCTTCGTTCGTTGTTCCTGGTTAACAAAGAACAAGGAACTGTGTTTCTGCTCACCCCCCAAACTCAATACAAAAATCCGAACAACCACAAGGGAATCCTTCGTCTGTGGCCGACTTCAATATCATCAACAGCTAAATATCCTTCTGGCAGGTTGATGATCCGGTCATCCATTTTTCCCTTGCCCCCGACTTCAAAGGTCCATTTGCCCTGAACCAGGAAATCACCTCTGGCCGGGACGGTCAATTCTTCATCCACCAGACGGCTGCGAGACAGGGCCGAAGCGATCTGGTTAGCGAAAAAGGTCTCGCGAACAGTGCCGGAATCAGGCTGCTGAGCCAGGGCCACGGCAAGATTGGTATTGTCAAGATAGATTTTCTCAGGCTTGGTTAGAGACACGGTCCCTTTGCCAGCTTGCCTCACCAGGCGCAGTAGTCGGGCCTCCTGCAGTTTCTCAAGATAATCGTATATTGTTGGCCTGGAAATCCCTGTCATACGAGACAACTTGGCAATATCCGGTATCATGGGCACACTGGTGGATATCAGGTAAAGCAGTTTTTTCAACTTACCGATCTGTCTAATGGCGATGGAGGCCGCAAAAGGCAAATCCATTTCCAGAATCTGTCCCATGACCGCAGTCAATTTCAACTGATACTGGTCCACACCTTCCAGGAAAAATGGATAATAGCCATGGTCAAGATATGCCCTGAAACATGGTAAAATCTTGATGCGTGGGACTACGGACCCAGCCAGGGCAACATGATCCTCAAGAATCTGAGCCAGGGTCAGCTGCTCAAATTTCTGCTTATGGGCAAACAACAAATATTCCCTGAAGGACAGGCCGTGCAACTCATAAACCAGGGCCCTTCTGCTCAGGTCCGCTGCCTGGGCGCTCATTCTCAGTATAGAGGAGCCGGAAAAAATAACCCGCAGACTGGGGATGGTGTCATGGATGGCCTTTATCTGCCGTGACCAGTCTGCCTGCTTATGGACTTCGTCCACGCATAGCAACTCCCCTCCGTACGCTGCAAAAGACTCGGCAAATTCATATAGAGGACGGGCATCAAAATAAGGATGGTCGATGCTGACATAAGCTGCCTTTCCGCTGTCCCCGTACTGATCCTTTATGCGCTGGAGAAGCATTGTAGTCTTGCCAACCCCGCGAGCACCAACGATCCCCACCAGGCGGTGACCCCACTGGATATTTTCGTAGAGGTAGCGCTTAGCCTCGCTTAAGTTTGTGAGCAGTGTATGCTGCTGTGAAAAAATATCATCGTCCATTTTATCTGCTTTGACTGGTTTTATTAAATATGATTCAGAGACTCATCTGATTGTGTTGTTTCCATTTTACACTTTTGTCCTGGAAATGTAAAATGCATTTTACACAAATGTGGCTGGATCGACAAGTTTTGTTCCTGGTTCCTCGTTTTCCTTTAACCAGGAACCAAGAACATGTTTACACTCCGCGCTTGACGCGATATGTAAACATCATCTTTACACATTGCGCTTGACGCGAAATGTAAAGATGATTGTTAGCAATGCCAGGTCAATGTTTTGCAGGTGGACGGGAGCAGGACCACTCATTTATCAGTAGATACCAGCTCATTTTTTCATCTGTGAAGTGCGCAAGAGCCTTTGAAAGAGAAAATAACAGACAATTGACTGCTCTGATCTTTACGGCTAAAATTGTCTTGAATAATCAGCACATTCTGTATGTTTTCCAATATTAAAAAGGGGTTGAGATAATGAAAATCTATTATGACCAGAAAGTCGACGCTGCTTATCTGCAGATGTCCGAAGAGACTCCGTCAGGTGTTGTTGAGATTTCAGAAGGGGTAAATCTGGATCTCACCGAGGAAGGAAAAATAGCAGGCATTGAAATTCTCAATGCTTCAGAAAAATTCCCTCTTCAATCTCTTTTCACTTATGAATATAAGCCTGAACTGGTTGCTGCTGCATCCTGAAAGAAAAATCCGGTTATTGACCATTAAATTAAAATATCGTCGCCCTATCGCTTGCAATATCCAGTCTTGCGGCTTCGCAGCGGCTTCGCCGCCGTTCTTGGTTCGTCGTTCCTGGTTCCTGGTTAACGAAGAACGAAGAACGAGGAACGAGGAACGAGGAACTGATCTTGATCTTAACCAGGAACAAAGAACGAAGAACGAGGAACAGCAGCGCAGCTGCCGAACGACGAACCAGGAACAGCAGCGCAACTGGCATATTACATCACTCCCTGGGGGCGCTTCGATCATAGAGGAGCTGTGAGATTTGTTCAGAAACCAGGCCCACCATAAACACCACCACGGCCATGGTCATAAGCATGGCTGAAGTTGGCCCGTAACGCCCACCCATAAAGAAAATCTTAAACAGACCCCAGCCAAGGCCTGTGGCAAACATCAGAAAACTTACCGGCAAAAACACCCGCAAAGGAGAAAACAGGGTGGCAATCTTGATTATAATGAGCAGAAACCTGGAGCCGTCCTGCAAGAGCCTGATCTTGCTCTTGCCTACACGGCGTCTTGCTACAATGGGCACGTAGGTCATGCTGTACCCTGCTCTGACCACTGCCATGGTTAATGTGGTGGGATAGGAAAAGGTATTGGGAAGCATGGAGACAAACTGCCGGGCAATATCGGCTTTCACAGCACGAAAACCCGATGTAAGATCATCAATCTTACGTTTGCAGATATAGCTGGCAAAAAAATTGTAGAATTTATTGGCCATATTGCGGTGCCATGATGATTCAGATTCCCCGGTTCGGGCACCAACAGCCATGTCGAATGATTGCATCTTATCTAAAAGCCCGGGAATATCCTCAGGATCATGCTGCATATCCCCATCCATCATTAACAGGATCTTACCCCTGGCATTACGGATTCCTGTCTTGACAGCAGCACCATTGCCCATGTTGTAGGGATGAACAATAACCCTGGCCCCGGCCTGCTGTGCTTTGGCAGCAGTCTGATCCTGTGACCCGTCATCAACGACAAGAATCTCATACGCCCTGCCGTATTGATCCATTACTGCACGCACCTTTGCTACAACCCGTTCAATGACAGCTTCCTCTTCATAAGCAGGAATAATAATGCTTATTTCTGACATGAGCTATTGTTTATCCGGTTGCAGCAGAAAAGACAAGTTTACACATCGAGTCAAGCGCGAAATGTAAAGATCATCTTTACACTTTGCGCTTGACGCGAAATGTAAAGATGATTGCTATTGCATTGCCAGGTCAACTCCCTGGCGGATGGGTGGGAGGAGGTTCATGGGATCGTCAGTGAATACAAGTTCGCTTTTATATTTGGGAAGTGTGCTGAACAGTTCTTCCCAGGTCTGTTCGCCCTTAAGGCTCAGCAGCCTGACAGCAGATGGAATCAGCACCTCATTCCTGCCGGTCCTGCTCCCAAGATCAACCAGGGACAAATGAGCTTCCAGATCATTGGGGTTGCGGCGAAGAAAATCCTGCCAGACATTTATGGCCTGATCATGGTTGCCCAACCTCCTATGCGCCTCGCCCATGACCTTCAAAGCCTGACTATTTTCAGGATTCAAAAGCATGGCCTGCCGGGCATGCAAAACAGCCCTTTCCTCATCACCACTATGCAGATGCACAAAGCTGTACAGAACGTGAAAATCAGCATTGGTCTGTATCTGTTGCGTGGCCTGCTCCAGAACCATGGCAGCGTATTCCAGCTCATCTAAATGAATAAGAGCGAGCGACTGCCTGTACCAAATCGGCCAGTATTTTGGTCTGATTTCTCTGGCCTGTTCAAAATATTCTATGGCAGTCACCGGATCCTCCGCAATATAAAGATAATAACTGCCCAGATTGATTAATGGAGCTGCCCGCAGGGAATGGCGATGATAGCGGTCTGCTTCAATGGCTCGCAAATATGACTGTTTTGCCTTTTCATATTGTCCTAATGCCCAGTATTCAAGACCAAGATTGGTATATGTTCTGCTGAGACCTGGAGCCTTTTGCGCATTATCCTCCCATATATATAATGGATGATGAAACAGTTCATTGCGCTTTACCACAGTATGCCCCTGATCAAAGATAAAAAAGCACAGGAGCAGAGCCACAAACCCATAGGCCAGAAACTTTTTATTGGTTTTTAAATACTCCAATAACTGAAAAATACCTATGGCCACCAGCAGAAAAAGGGTCATGGATGGAATGTAATTGCGATGCTCAAAGATCAGCTCCAAGGGAATAAACGAGCTTTCAATAAGATGATTGATGAGAAAAAATAATATGCAAAATGAAATAAGGGGGCGTTTACGGACAATGTAAAGCGCAAAACCAACCACACCAACCCAGAATAAAATGGCAGGCAAGGTGGTCCAGGGAGTAAATAAAGATGTTGAAAGCTGCACTTCATGGATCAGGGTGAAGCGATCCATAACAGGATAGAGCATAAGACTGACATAGAAAATTAATATGCGAGGCTGGGTAAGCAGTCTTTCAGTGAGAGTAAATTCCCGGTTATTGTAACCAGATAAGATATTCAATGGATTGGTGACAATAAAAGCAACCACCACAAGGCAGAGCAAAGCCGCCCCACCCCAGAGTATATTTTTTCGAATATTTTCCCTGGTTGCGCCCTGGATTAGTAAAAGATCAAACACAAAAAGCACAACAGGTAAAAGGGCTGCGTTTTCCTTGGTAGCCAGTGATAAAAAACCAGCAATAAAACAAATGATAAAATACGATACTTTGCGCCAAATACCTTGTGCAGTCCTGCCTTTGAGGTAGAAAAACATGGCCATAATAAAAAACATTCCAGCCATAGATGCCATGCGCTGCACAATATAGGTAACTGCTGTAACCTGGATGGGACTCGTGGCCCACAGCACTGTTGCCAGAAGCGCAATGGTTGCTGCATGCTCTTCATATCTGCCCTTAAGTATTGGCAGACGCAATGTATGGAAAATGAAAAGATAAAGAAATAACGCGCTAAGACAGTGAACAATGAGATTCACAAGGTGATAACCAAAAACATCAAATTCATGGAAATAGTAGTTCAGTCCAAAGGTCAGGTAGGCAAAAGGCCGGTCAAAACTTGTATTGCGGATGCTTTCAAAAGTACCCTTGATGCTTTGCCAGTCAAGGGTTTGGATATGGATGTTGGGGTTGGAGATTATGTTTTGGGTGTCATCAAAAACAAAGGAACCATCTATACTATTCCAATATATTACAATAATAAAAACACAAACAGCAAATATATATAATGGTATAAGAGAAAAAGTATATTGGTTACGTATTAAAAGCAATGAAGGCATTATATTAATTATGATGCTAAAGTAATACCTGTTGAACATACACATAAAGAAAGGGCCACTTTGGCCCTTTCTTTATGTAATAGACATGATAATTAAAGACAACGAAATATTAGTTATTATTTACACAACTAATTCTTCGACCGTCAACTATTTCGCAGTCTACATCCAAACCGCTAACACCACTATACCTTCCAAAGTTAATAGTACCCATTTGAGGTGTGCCTGGATCTGCCATTGTAATAACTACATTTGGAGTTGCAGATACATCAGGTTCTAAAACATTTCTGCCGACACAATCATATGTATTGTCAGGAATTGCCCCAGAAGCATAAGCTGCTACAGCCTCACTAAGACAAGTTCGAATATCTGACTCAAGGGATCCTATAGCAGCATTGGTCCGATACTTACCAAACTGCGGAATCGCAATAGCAGCCAAAATGCCGATGATGGCAACAACAATTAAAAGCTCGATAAGCGTGAAACCGCGTTCATTTGGCTTATCACATGGTCTTGGTAAACTCATCATGGTAAAACCCTCCTGTTAAAAAGTTCTAATTAAAAATGTTAAGAATTGAAATGTTAAGCTGCAAAACAACAGCGCGTTATGACTAAATCGCTGTGCATAATTGCCAGGAGTCCTGGCAGTTGAGCCTGCTGCAAACAGAGAAAACTGTTGAGATTAAACCTTCACCCCCAAAATATTCTGCCTGCCGTGCTTTGGTCATTATCACTTGCTTCACAGCAATTTAAGTACCTTCAAGACATTATTTACACAACAGACGGACGATTGTCATCTGTTTTTTTTTAGCTATTTTCAAAATTTTTTGCAAATATGTATCTGATTAGCGCTTTCAGGAAAGCACAGGACAGGCTCCACAGCACCTATTACTTATTGAGCAAGAACTTGAGAGTTCAAAGTTTCTGGTTGAAAGCAATAATGTCAATAAATATTGATAGATATCCGGCGCTGACTGATTCTTCAGACTGAAGGCTAAAGGCTGAAGGCTGAAGGCTGAAGCCTGTAGCCTGAAAAGTACTGTTATCGCCCTAACTTAACGATGCTTGTTTAAATTGGGTTACGGGCATGGCCTACATTGGTAACAAAGCAATAAAAAAGCCAAGATGAACAAAATCCGGAGGATTTCTTCCAAGCATCACTAAAAACCCTCTCAAGGGACTGATGATGTTGTCAAATTTGTTGTATATTTCTCAAATTATTTGCTGCTGATGCTCAGGGAAAAGCAGACTGTCAGGTACTCATGGTTACTATTTGGTAATTGGAGTTACAGATTGACGAGGTTGGTCTGGGGGGCAGAGGTCGGATGTCAGAGGTCAGAAAAGAAATGCTGGAATGCTGGGATGCTGGAATGCTGAAATGCATGATCAGAGGGCAGGGCATGAAAGGAGCTTCCAGCTATTCAGACGTCAACTTATCAATGGATTTCCTGAAACTATCTATGTCGCTACTTTGAATGGCAGAGCGTAGCAGTTGTTTCAGCATCATCCTGCTGGTCATTTTTTTGATTCTTTCCTCAATATCTGAGGGAATGTCTGTACTGAACTTTGCATCTAATGCGTCAAGGAGCGTTTCCTGCGCATTAGACAGCATTCCTATCTCAACTCCTTTTTTAATCCCATGTCTTTCAGCACTTGTTACGTATGTCACTTCTTTATCCTCCTCATATTCAACAAGGTTGTCAGTAAATCTCTGGGACAAATCCTCTGGTAAGATCATTAACCAGTCAATCAGCCTGTATAGCTGCAAAATATCGTCAGCTGAAAATCCTCTTTCATAAAGGGCCATAACAATGGACCACTTCCACGAATAGCGCTCCTCCGGGTTGTTTTTGGTGGTTTTTGTCTTCAGGTGAGCAGCAGTTATAATGGCAAATGGGTTGGACTGCTTCAGCAATTCATCGATTCTGTCGTTGTAATCAAGAAGCTTGACCAT
>NZ_JYNP01000079.1 GCF_000934755.1 Desulfonatronovibrio magnus | reverse complement strand
AGAGGCCAGGATTTTCTGCAAAGACTCCTGTACTGTATTCATGCTGGACCTGGCTGTGGCAAACAACTGATTCAGGTCCCGGGCCTGGCCTTTAATGCCTTGTTCCAAAGCCGCTGCAGCCTTGTAAAGCTCCTGCATACCCAGATTGCCAGCTGTACCTTTTAGGGTGTGGGCCAGACGTAAAGCCTCCTGAAGCTGATTTTCCTGCAGCATACGTTCTATCTGCTGGATGGAATCCAGATACTTGTTCTGAAATTTGCCAAGCATTCCGGTATACAGAGCCTGATTACCTGAAGCCTTAGACAGGCCAAGGCTGGTATTCACACCAGGCATCCGAGGCAAAGACTCTGCACTTTCAGGCATTATGGGTTTAGCATCTGCAAGGACATCAGCCATACCCTCCCGGCCGGATCGAGGCCGAATCCATCTGATCAAAGTATTAAGCAGTTCATCAGTATCAATGGGCTTGGTTATATAGTCGTTCATTCCAGCTTCCAGGCATTTGTTCCGGTCTTCGGTCATGGCATGGGCGGTCATGGCGATAATTGGAATTCGGGAATTCTGGGATTCAGGGATTGAAGGATTGAGGGATTCAGGGATTGAGAGATTGAGGGATTTGCTCTCTAAGCTCTGATCTCTGACCTCTGATTTCTGACCTCTGACCTCTGCGGCGCGGATGCGCTGCGTGGCTTCCAGACCATCCATCTCCGGCATCTGAATATCCATGAGAATCAGATCAAACTTCTGACTGGAAAAGGCAGACACTGCCTCCTGACCGGTGGAAACAACCTGTACCTCTAAGCCGGCATTGTGCAGAAGCTCAACAATTATTTCCTGGTTGATCTCGTTGTCTTCTGCCAGGAGGATGCGTGCGCCTATGATACTGGAGCTGCCTTCAATGCTTTTTTTGACACTGTCAGTGGAGCTGAAGTGTTTATGTGCCCTGTCCACCGGCACAGTAAAAGAAAAACTTGTGCCCTGCTCCAGACTGCTCTCAACCCAAATCTCCCCGCCAAGCTCTTCTACTAAGAGCTTAGTTATAGCCAGGCCTAATCCAGTGCCCTTGTATTTGCGGGTACTTGAAGAGTCTACCTGGGAAAATTTTTCAAATAGCATGTCAAAGTTTTCCTGGGAAATGCCTATTCCGGTGTCCTGGACAGTAACAGAGAGCCACATGGGGTCATGGAAATCATAAGGTGCTTTTTCTTTTATTCTTTTTTTCGGGTATACTGCTTTCTGTTCTCTATCCTGGTTTTTACCGCCGGAGTTCACCCGGACCTCCACCCGGCCATGGTCAGTAAATTTGACTGCATTACTGATGAGGTTGTTCAGGATTTGTCTCAGCAGCTTGGGGTCTCCTCTTAGCTGGAAGGGTACATCCGGATCAACATGAGTTGTCAGTTGTAAGCCTTTTTTTTGGGCCAGAACCGAAGCTCCAGAACAGCAACTGTCCAAAAGTTCCTGCAGGTCAAAATCCTGGGCCTGTATTACGATCCTGCCCGCCTCAATCTTAGATATATCCAGAATATCATTGACAATATCCAGCAGTGCCTGGCCGCTGTGCCTTATGGACCGGGCGTAGCGCAGTTGCTTCGGAGAAAGGTCTGTTTCCAATAGCAGGTCAGTCATGCCGATTACGCCAAACATGGGAGTGCGGATTTCGTGGCTCATATTGGCCAGAAAGTCGGTCTTGGACTGGTTGGCCCTTTCAGCCTGCTCCCGGGCAGAGATAAGTTCCATTTGATTTTTCCTTAGTTCGTCCTGGGCCAGCTTACGCTGGCTGACCTCTCTGGAAAGACGCCGGTTCCAGTAGATAAATGCTGCAAAAAGCACACTTCCGACGGTCAGGACCTGCCACAGCAGGGTATAGTCCATAGCGTGGGTATACTGAATGGAGATCCACTGGTTGTATATTGCTTCCCTTTCTGACTGGGGAATTCTTTCCAGCCCTTTTTGCAGAATGTTTCTAAGCATGGGCTGGTCCTTAGAGACCGCCATGCGCATTCTGGAGACATACGGGGTTTCTCCGGCTACCCGGATGGAGGTCAGGCCGGTCTGGCCGATGTAATAACTGGTAACCACCTGGTTGCCTACAAATGCATAAGCCTGGTTCCGGGCCACTAAGCGTAGTCCCTCTTCGATGGTAGGGGCCGGTACCAGATCCAGCTCAGGATGATCCTGCTTCAGCCACTGGTGTGTACCATGATCCTCAAGCACAGCTACTTTTTTGCCGTACAGGGAGGAAATACCCCCCAGGTAAGCTGCCTCAGTATCGGAAAAAATGGACACCGGAATAGATAGAAAAGGCTCGGTAAAAAGGAATCTGTCCTGCAACTCACGGGTTTCGATAGCCGCAGGCAGCAAGGCAATTTGATTTTCTTCAAGCTGCTGTTGGGCTTCGGACCAGGTGGATATGGCCTGAGGCTCAAAGCGGACATTCAGAATACCTTCTAAGCGCTGTATATACTCATGTGAAATCCCTTGCGGATTTCCATGGGAGTCAGCAAACTCAATAGGAGCCCAGGACGGATTAAAGCCAAAACTAAGAGTCTGGTTGTTTTGCAGCCACTCCTGTTCTTCCCGGGAAAATATCTTTAAAACATTTTTATCAGTCGAAATCCAGCGCTCCCAGATGTTTCCCCATTGAGCCTCAGTCATACTATGAGAAGTTTTTTCCAGAATGGAGTAAAGCTTTGGAAATTCTATGTGCACCATATAAAGATGGGCCTGCAGATCTTCAAATCCAGTGAATTCGACATAATTTTTAACTGCCAGGTTGTTAAGGAAGTTGTTTCTAGTGATGTATTGCCCGCTGTAAACTTCCTGTACCGCTCCATCAGCCTCTCCGAGACTTACTGCTCTAAGCATTTGCACCGGGTCCTTGGTCATGACAAATTCAACATCCGAAAGCTGTTGTTCCAGTAGCGGGTGCAGCCCATAGTCTTTGAAAGATGCCACACGCAGGCCGCTCAGGGAATCCAGGTCGCTGATCCTTTCATCATCGGTGCGGGCGAACAGCACCAGGTTGAGCTTAGATTTCCTATCGGAAAAGTTAAATTCCCGGACACGGTCCGGAGTTTTGAACATGGCCATAATGGCCTCAATTTCGTGATTACGGGCTTTTTCAGTGAGATCAGAAACGGTGGAAAATTCAAATTTTGGTTTCAGGCCAACCTTGTCGCTCAGGGTTCTGATGTAGTCTGCAAATACTCCTGTGACCCGTCCTTCAGGTTCCTGGAAGATAAATGGGGGAAGGTCCACAGCCCCTATAGTAAAGACCGGATTGTCTTTAATCCATTGCCGTTCCCTCGGGGTTAGCTGCACGAGCTCCTGTTGCTCCTGGGCATGAGCCCCGGCAAGCCATTGGCGCAGCATGGAATGCACAGTTTCTTGACTGATGGAGTTAATTGCCTTGTTCAGGATGGGTGTCAGTTCCGGCCAGTCTCTACGGATGGAAAAAGCCACCTCGGTTTTGCTGTCTTCAATCATACCTGCCTGTTCGAATCCGGTCATCAGGTGCCGTTTACGCCAGTAATCCAAATTGTCGCCGGCAACTACCGCATCCACCTCCCGGTTGACCAGGGCTGTGGCCATGGATTCCAAATCAGGCAAGGGTACAGCTGTTACTTGAGGGTGCCGTTTTAAAAGTTCCTTACTTCTTTGAACCCCTTTCTGGTAGCCTACTCTCTTGCCGTGCAGGTCAGTCAGGTTCTGGAAATCCTTTAATCTTTGCAGATAAGTGTATACGTAAAAGTAGCCGTGGGTCAGGGGGCGGGTAAAATTGAAATCCTGGGAGCGGGATTCCATGCTCATGGTGGAAGCCAGGCCGTCAATATCTCTTTTTTTGGCCTGGTCCACTATTTCCGGCCAGGACCCCACTTTGAGCTGGATATTGGTGCCCAGCCTGCGATTGAGTTCAGAAATATATTCAGGCAGCACTCCGGTCAGGTTGCCCTGGCCATCCTCGAAAACGGCCGGAGGAAAATCCAGGGAACTGCCCAGGATGATGTCCGGATGATCCTTCAACCACTGCTGTTCTTCAGGTGTCAATGACACAGAGTTGTTTTCAGCCCAGGCTGGAGCAGGGCATATGCCTCCCAGGCAGAATAAGATAAGCAACCGGAACAGGACATTTTGCAGAAATCTTTGAGCCAAGGCAGTCTCCTATTGTTATTTGAGGCTATGATTTTGTATTTTGCTGGATTAAGGCTTAAGCCCGGGTAAATAAGTTCTACGAGGTGCATGCCTGTGAATGCAGGCTTTCAGACTCATGGACTTTTGAATGGGATTGTGTCAATAGAGTCTCATAACAACAAATAACAGAGGAAGCCATAACATTCTGCCCACGGAGCACTTAGAAAGACACGGAAAGTGTCTGTTTTCTCTGTGCTGCTGGCAGACTATTCTTTTCCCGAAGGAGCTTATTTTTTCGCGCAGGGTCGCGAAAAAATATAGTAACTAAGATGTCCATAAGCTATACAAAAATGTAATAAATGCTGATCGTTGCACAAGAATTTTTGACTGTCCAGCGAAAAAGCAGTGAACATATTTCCAGTCCAGAACCCTGAAATGCAGGAGGAACTATTGTGATTGCAAACAATCAACCCAGGGTGCTCATAGTGGATGATGAGCCTGCGAACATTCAGCTGCTGTTGGAAACTTTGAAACACGATTATATTGTTACAGCAGCCAAAAATGGTGAGAAAGCTCTGAGTATGGCCTGCTCAGAAAAACAGCCGGACATCATTTTGCTGGATATAGTGATGCCTGGTATGGATGGTTATATTGTCTGCAAGGAACTGAAAGATAGAGAAGAGACCAGGGACATACCGGTAATTTTTATTTCAGCTCTGGACGACGAACTCAATGAGCAGAAGGGCCTGAGCTTAGGTGCTGTTGACTATATAACCAAGCCTTTTAACCCGGCCATTGTTAAGGCGAGAGTTAGAAATCATTTAGAACTGCACAGATCCCGCAGAGAGCTCAGCAGGCTGTTTCGCTGTGTGGAAAACAGCGCTGATACCATAGTTGTTACAGATACCGAGGCAAATATAGAGTATGCCAACCCGGCATTTACTCAAAAGACAGGTTATACTCTGGAGGAAGCACGGGGCAAAAAACCCAGCATCTTAAAATCCGGTATGCATGATAATGCGTTTTATGCGGATATGTGGCAGGTCATTACTTCAGGCCGTGTCTGGAGCGGAGAGGTTCTGAATAAAAAGAAAAATGGAGATCTTTACTGGGAAGAGGCTTCCATAGCACCAGTCAAAAATGCCAGAGGTGAGATCATCAACTATGTAGCTGTCAAAAAAGACATATCCCTTCGCAAGGATTTAGAGCGCATGAAAGAGGATGTTGAACGGATCATGCGCCATGATCTCAAAACTCCGCTTTCAGGAATTGTCGGCCTGCCTCAACTGCTTCTGGACGATGACAACCTGACCACGGAACAGGAAGAGATGGTCAGAATGATAATAGATTCCGGTCTGCGCATGCTGCGCATGATTGATATGTCTTTGGATCTCTTCAAGATGGAGACTGGTGACTATGTATGCACACACCGCAATGTTGAAGTCAGGGCAGTACTGCAAACAGTCCTTGATGAAATTGAACCTGCTTTTGAAAGTAAAAATATTGAGGTAGTTATCAACAAAAACCTTCACAAAGAAAGTGATTCATTTTGGGTTAAAGGTGAAGAGCATCTATTTTACGGAATATTATCCAACCTCATAAAAAATGCTTTTGAGGCTTCTCCAAAAGGACAGCAGGTCAAAATTGACTTGGTGGACTTACCTTCTCCGACCATTTCTATTGAAAACAAAGGCGTTGTTCCTTTGTCCATTCGTCAGCATTTTTTTCAGAAATACATGACATACGGTAAAAAGCGTGGCACTGGCCTGGGCACATATTCTGCCAGACTGATGGCGACTACCATGGGCTATGACCTTAAACTAAGTACCTGCGACACCAAAGGCACTACAACTTTGACTTTGTCTGCCCCCTCCAATTTTAATCCTGAGCCAGTGAGAATATTGATATAGTGCTAAATATATCGCGCTTGAAGCAACGTATCTGTTTAGCGCTTTGGATGCGGCATGGCTTTCTGCCCGGAGGCATACAGCCCGGAGGGGACTGACTCTTCCGGGAACCCACTTGCCCAAAAAATGAGTCATTTTGAGCACAAATTGATGCTCAAGTGGGTCCCGGAGTGCCTGTCCCCTGCTTTCCATATAAGAGCTAAACAGGTACGAAGCGACTAAAAATGGCTATTACAGCCAGAATTTTGATCCCCAAAAATACTGGATGTGGGCGTGGTGACAGATATGGGTATTGGAAGGCTATATTTTGAATTTGTGGACATAGTCCGCATTAGTGTTGGTTTATGATAATTAGATCCTTTACTGAAACCATAAAACAAAAGTCATGCCGCTGATAGATAAATTAAGCTGTATTGCTTTCAAATGGTTTGCCGTTTTTGTACTTGGGGCAGCCATTATGGGCTGGTTCAAGCCTGAAATCTTCCAGGTTTTTGCCGGTCATATACCTTTGCTTCTGGCCATTGTTATTTTTGGCATGGGCGCTACCTTGACCTTGCCTGATTTTAAGAAAATTCTGCAGCATCCCGGCAGGGTTTTTACTGCAGCTATGCTGCAGTTTACCATTATGCCTGTTGGTGCTTTCTTTCTGGCAAAATTGTTTTTTCTACCTCCTGAACTGGCAGTGGGACTGGTATTACTTGGCGCGTGCCCTGGTGGGACGGCTTCCAATGTAATAACTTACATGGCTCGTGGCGATGTTGCCTTGTCAGTAACCATGACTGCATTTTCCACCTTTCTTGCCCCTTTACTCACTCCGGTTCTGGTCTGGCTGCTGGCCGGTCAATGGTTAGATATTCCTGTGGCAGGGCTGTTCAAGTCCATCTTGATTATTGTTATTGCGCCCATTATGCTTGGCCTTATGTGCAGGCGCATTTTCCCTGGAACTGTTCAGAAAAGTACCAGCTTGTTACCGCTGATATCCATGCTGGCCATCTGCTTGATTGTGGGGGCCATTGTAGGGCAGCATTCCGGGCAGTTTATAAATATTGGGCTGGCTGGAACAGTGGCTATTCTTTTACATAATCTTCTGGGACTTGGTCTGGCGTGGATGGTTGCCGCAAAAATGGGCTTTCCGTCTGCACAGTTAAAGGCCCTGACTCTGGAGGTTGGAATGCAGAACTCCGGCCTGGCTGCAACTCTGGCACTGATTCATATCCATCCCATGGCCACCTTGCCTGGGGTCATGGCCAGTATATGGCAAAATATCACCGGACCGGTGCTTGCTTCATGGTGGGTATCCAGGGATTAGGCAGCCTGTGGATTTCCGCGGAAAAGAGCTAAACTCGGCCGCCTGATTAAGTTGCTATTTTTGTGGTTTCAAATCCATAATTGTGCATCCTTATCTTCCACCGCCAGATCCACCGCCTGATCCGCCGCCTGATCCACCACCGGCACCCCCTCCAGATCCACCACCACTGCCGCCTCCGTTTCCAGATCCTGCATTTCCTCCAGGGCCACCACTGCCTGGAGAGCCATTACTGCCCCTGGAACCAGGACCATGTCCATCTTGTGATATTTGACCATGTCCTTTTGAGCCAGACTGATGACCTGGTCTTTGGCCTGAACCTTCATGTCCTGCATGTGTTCGGGATCTCCCTGTAATGGAACCGCTCCTTCCATGTCCTGCAACTCTGCCCTCATCGATCCCAAGCATAGACGCAGCCTCTTGTTCTTTTATTTCCCCCCTGACCAGGCCGAGCATGGATTGTTTGACTTCGCTTTCAGGCACCCCTTTTTCCAGAGCAGCTCTGGTTATCCTGGTCATGCCCCATCTTGGTGAAGTAAAGTATCCGTCTTCCAACCCGGCATCAGTCAGTACACTGGCATCATTTCTGGACATCCCGGAATTCACAAGGGCTTCTCTGACTTCCAAAGCATTGATGACCTCAATATAGTCAGGGTGATTTTTGAGTCTGTCACTAATTTCATATTCTGCAACACCCATTGCTGCAAGACTGTTCATGCGATTTAAGAGAGATTTATTATCAATAGTTTGTTGATGAGGAATTTCTTCCAGCATAGCAGCAAAACGTTCAAATCTGCAGCGAATCTGTTCAACAGTTTCCAAGATATTTGTGTGAGGTACATTTTTGCTAAGCCCTTCCTGAATTTTCAAAAGTAATGGGCGTATAGGAATATCCACAACATAAGCCCGGGTAATTAAATCCAAGTATGCGTCAGCCTCTTTGCGATCAAGTTCATGACTGTATGCCATGGCCATGATTCTGTCCTGGTAAGGCTGAGGAAGGTCTAACCTGTCTGCAGCAGCTTGATTAAAGCTAATGAGGGTTGACATGGCAAGCATCAGGACAAAAAAGTAAAAAATAAATGATTTATGTCTGTTGTTCATAGCCTGGGTCTTCTATCACAATCATGGAATTGACACTCCCAAACCCATCATCTTTAAACAGCAATGCATCCGGGTCTGGTATGATTTGATCATTGTTGATGAGAAAGGCGTACTCATGGCTGCCCTGAGGCAAGGGAATGGTGATTGTCCAGGTTCCGTCTTCTGACTGAGTCATTACATGCCCTGCAGGATTCCAGTCATTAAATGATCCCAATATGGATACACTTTCTACATCAGGATTTTCAAAAGAAAAAAAGACATGAAATGTATCCTCGGAATACATTGCTGTGCCTGAGTGCAGCAGGGTATGCTCAAGGTTTGCAGTACCGCTAACTGAGAAAGCCATTGCGGCGACAATCATCATTGCTGCAACCATGCCGGATATTGGCCAGATGGGGGCTATACGTATGGGCTTTGGAGCGAATAGCCAGCCGAGCAATGAAAACTTTCTAACCCTGGTTGAAGGTGCAATCCTGTTCATCACTTCAGAAACAAGGGTGTCCGGAGGTTTCTGGTATTTAAGACTGGCAACAAGGCGGGCCGCTGAAACTTCACTGGCATTCAAGCCTTGATATATGTTCATAAATATTTCTCCTCATCACCAAGCATCTCCTTCAACCTTTTTAATCCCCTGTGGACTTTCATTTTGGCACTGCTCAAGGTGATGCTTAGAACTTCTGCAATTTCCTGATATGTAAACTCTTCACGAAAGCGCATGACCAAAGCTTCTCTGGACTCTCGGGGCAGTTGATCCAATGCCTGATTTATAAAATCTCCACTAAGATTCTTCCTGGCCTGCACGTCACTTCCCGGAGTTGATAAATATACCTGACTGATCATGTCCATGCTGAATGTACTGGCATTTTCCCGGCTGTTTTTTCGACAGTGATCCCGGGCTATGTTTAATCCGATAGTATAAAGCCATGGCAAGAAAGGTTTATCCTTCCTGAATTTGTTCAGGTTTTCAAAGCCCCGAACGAATGTCTCCTGGGTCAGGTCAGCTGCTGTATCTCTGGAGCCAGTCATTCTGAGCATCAGGTTAAATATGGCTCCCTGGTAACGTCGCACCAGGATCTCGTAGTCATTATAATGTCCGTTAAGAATTCTGGCAATGATTGCCCGTTCTTCCTGACCTGTAATATTTGTCCGGCCTTTCATGAAGATATATACGAAGGATATGCCGGTTTAGTCACCATAGTGTCCATGAATAAGCCATCATTGTTCAGTTTCATGCTTTTCAGCTGGGTTGTGGGGGGCATTACGCGTTTCTGACAACTGAAAAAAATGATGTGTTTGTCACAGCTTTTTTGGGGTTAAAAGCGGTTTATCATGGCTTGGCACGGCTTCCTGCCCGGAGGCTTACAGCCCGGAGGGGGACTGTCCCTGGCTTCGGGACTGTCCCCTATCTGGTTGTCAGAAACGCGTAATGCCCCCGGTTGAGGGTAAAGCCTGTTTAATGAAGTATCAGGGAATAATCACTGCAGAATTGTAGCCCCCAAAACCATCATCTTCCATAATCAGAGCCTGTGGGTCTGGGATAAATTTTTCCCCGTTGATGAAAAAAGCGTAAATATGTTTACCGGAATTCAATTGGCATTCAGCTTCCCAGCGTTCATTGTGAGAATCCATACAGCAATCATGACTGCTCCACCCATTGAAGTCTCCAGTCACACAAATACTGTCGGCCTGACCTTCGTAGACAAAGAGTACTGTATAACTCGTTTGCTCAACAGGGTGGTCCACGGTTCTATGTTTAACGGATATACAACCGACTGCCAATACTGCAAAAAAAGCCTGAAGTAAGATGCTTCCACAGGCTGTTAAGTTTGGAGCTGCTAATTTCTTACAATTTTGGTGTGACTTTTTCATAGGAACAAACGTAAACACTTTTAATCACATTTTCATCAGTATTATGACTGATGCAAAAAAAAATTAATTTAAACCTATTTAGCAAGGAGTACAACCATGAAAAATCGTCTTTTCACAATCTTGGTCTTATTTTCAGTCATGCTCTTACTGTCAGGTGCCAGTGCTTACGCATGGCAGGGAGGTCAGGGAAATAATGGGCAGAATATGCGTGGAGGCCAGAACACGGATTCCAACAATCCGGTCACAGAGTTCACAGCAGAAGAAAGCCTGGCTTTTGAGCATATTCTTGAAGAGGAAAAGCTTGCCCGGGATGTCTATTCAGCTCTTAGCGAAGTCTGGAGTATAAGGATATTTGCTAATATTGCCGCCAGTGAAGAGCAGCATATAAGGGCTCTGGTCAATCTGGGTCAGAGATACAATCAGGATATCTCAGTTGTCTATAACGATCCGGGTGTATTCAACAGCGAAGTGTTCCAGAATTATTACGATGATCTGGTTGATATGGGGGTGTCATCTCTTGAAGAAGCCTTGTCTGCAGGGGTTCTGGTGGAAGAGCTGGATATTTTTGATATTCAGGAGTCACTTCTCTTTATAGAAAATGTGGAGTTCAGGACAGTTTTGCAAAATCTGCTCAAGGGTTCCAGAAACCATTTACGCTCATTTTATGCCAGCCTCATTGTAGTGGGTGGTGATTATACTCCGGAATTCTTAACTCAAGAGCAATTTGATGAAATAGTAAGTTCACCTATGGAAAGAGGGCGGGTGGATCAGGATGGTAATCCTGTGGACTCTCAAGGCAGAGGCAATCATAGAGGCAATGAAAACCCCAGGGGCAACCAGGGTGAATGCTTAAATGAAGACTGTCTGTTTAGATAATTGTATCTGTTTGCAGATCTTATGGTTTCACTGGATAAAAGCATGATGAAATTGTAAACTGATTACCTCTATGTCATTGCCGGGCCCATAACCGCATTGTCAGGGCCTGACCCATAACCTTCGTAAGATTTCAGGCCAGAGCAATCAACGACGGGGCCCGGCTAATATTTGCCTGAGAGGCAGAAAAGCAGAGATTCCTCAGTCAGCAGCATTATTATGCAGACATATTGCCCCTGACTACCTAGTTTCCATCCGGAAAGTCTTTCTTTCCGGATGTTGAAGCTATTGGTTTTCTTTCCGGAAACGAGGAGTTTTTTTTAGCAAGGAAATCAAGCAATTATGAGGAGGCGTATCTTAGTACGTGGACGAATAATTGTGCAGCTTGACGCCGCTAAAAGGAAAAAGAACCGTTTCCGGATGAAAACTACCTAACTTTCTCGCATTTACCAATGGACCAGTTTGCACATTTCCTGCCGTCAACCCATGTGGCCCTGCCCAGTTTAGCCCCGGACAAATCAGCTCCTGACAGATTGGAGCTTGACAAATTGGCACCTGACAGATCGGCCCCTCGCAGTCTGGCATTGGAAAGGTCAGCCTGAGACAGATTGGCTCCGGTCATGACAGCATTAGTCAGCTCTGCCCCGGTCAGGCTGGCATTAGTCAGAGTGGCTCCGTGCAGGTTTGCACCGAATAGATTGGCGTCATCTATGTTGCATGATCTGAGATTGCAGAACCTGCAGCTATTGTTCTCCAGCAACCTGTCCAGATCATTCTGGTTACATGCATAGACCTGGCCAATAGACATCAGACAAGCCATTGCCGCTACAGCCACGACTCGTGATATCTTCCAGTTCGGATTTTTCATGACGATCCTCCTGAATTATTTGTTAAATATTAGCACTACAGCGATAATTTGTGTAAATTAATGCCGCGTCCATTAAGGGCGGGCAGTTTTGCCGACCTCAAACCGTAAAAAACGTCAGACTATCAGGGGACAAAAGTGTCTGTTCAGATGACCTGCCCCTTGTTGACGACGTTTATCAACCCGAGTAAATGAAAATTATGGGGCCGGAATAGGTTTTGTGCCCTCGTTTGTGCTGATGACGTTTGCTGTGCTGTCAGCAAGGTGTTTTATATCCTTTCAACTTCGTTTTGGGCGTGACTGTCTGTTTAAATTATCATGGAAAAAATATTATTGCTTGCACTTGCTGGAGCTTGCGGCACGGTCTTGCGTTACTGGCTTTCAGGCTTGGCTCACAAAATTCTGGGACCTGATTTTCCTTGGGGTACAATGACTGTCAATATAACCGGTTGTTTTCTTTTTGGATTGTTCTGGGTGCTGGCTTTCGAACGCGGGCTCGTATCGGGCCAGGCCCGGATAATCATTTTAGTCGGTTTCATGGGAGCTTTTACAACTTTTTCAACCTACATTTTTGAAAGTTCTGCTTTGATCCAGGATGTGCAATGGATCAAACTCGGCTTGAACTTGATGGGGCAGAATATTCTCGGCTTTGGGGCCCTGTATCTCGGCTATATTTGCGCAAGGATATTTTAATTCCCAAAATAATTCAACGTAGTCTTTCATTTATGTCAATCCGGGCGGAACCACTGTTATATACTCGTAAAGGACGATCTGCTGGAAAGCGATCTACGCATGGAGTTCATTAACTAGAGCCTGTTTTTTGCCCCGGCATTACTCCGTCTTCAATCCAGACAGCTTCTGTGGAGATGATGTCAGGTTCTCCTCCATCAGCTTTAATTGATGCATTGTGGAAGAGAGCTTCCACTCATCTTCCAGCAGTTCCGTCCTGAATCCGGGTAGTATCCGCATTGCGAGTTTTCAGAAGTTACCTGACCGATGACTCCGGGGTGAATGTAGCTGGAAAAGACTCTACCGGTCATCCTCATGACAAGACCTGCACTCTGATGTCTTTGTCATCCCCTGCTGCGGCCCGCCAGCCTTCCAGTGCGGGCAGTCGAAAAACCGCCTGTCCTGCTTGAGACAATCGTTCCTGACCATTATGCATGCGTCAAGACAGTCATAATGTCCCGGAGGGCACAGATCTTCGCACTGGTCCCGTCTAACATCGCAGGCCGACAAGATGCTGCTGAAAGTCTCGTTGCAGCAGTTGGTGCAGACGATCAGGTCTGGGCAGCCGTGGATGCAATCAATGTAAGTGCCGGTTACGGCATGAAGGTTGGGGGTTGCCATGAACAGCAAGGCCAGTGCCAGAAAGGTGGTCAGGATTAGTTTTTCATTTTCAGTCTCCTTGTGGCGAGGTCAGTGTAAAAGTGTTGATCAATCCAATAATTCGAATGGCCAAAGCCCCAAAGCACCCGGCATAATCAACATTGTCATGCAGAGCATGATCGCCATGGCGGCAACCGCGTAAAGCATTTTCATAGTTTTTTCTCCTGTTGAGATTGGATCGAAGTGGCCTTGCATATCTTAAAAGAAGCACGATCCATGCCATGAATAAAACTGCACGAATCCAACATATTAAATGAAAGCGCCAACCATCTTCGGCTCTAAAGTTTGCGCCCATTCTGTTGGCACTGCCAGGATTCTTGGTGATTCGTGAGGCACATGAAAGCTGTTGGAAGCGCGTTCGGGGCGCAAAGGCGAGGAGGTTTGCGCCACTATGGTTGGCAGCAGTCAGTTGCCAGTTGGGTTATGGCGTAGTTCAGAGTATTCAGTTGTGAAACAGTGGAGAACTTTTTATCTTTAGATGGATATTATTTAGAATTGAATGTAATAGCAAGGTGTTTCTTTCGATTAAGGCTGAAGTGAACCTGTTCGGGTTTGCTTTTATCGTGATTGAGTTGTAATTATTATTGAATAAGTCTTCTAAGTAACTGGAATCGTATTGCCAATAAAATCAAATGCTTACAAAATTCAGTATATTTGCTCTTGTTCCCAGGCTCCAGCCTGGGAACACCTATTTTTTTGTGGCTCCAGCCACATTTTGAAGAAGCGGCTGGAGCCGCAAGAGTAAGACGTCCCCAGGCTGGAGCCTGGGAACGAGGGGTGTAAGTTACTCGCAGGTTCGGTCCCGGGTCGCCGGGTGAGGAGCTTCTAAGTAACTTCCGGCCCGGCCCGGATCGGATTGACATCCACATAAACCAGAAGATTAACCCAGCTTAGCACATCCTGAACAATCATACACTTAGACCGATCCCCCAGAAGAATCCAATGCGGCCATAGATTTTACTGAAATACTTGCCTTTCTCGACGACGAAGTAAATTTAATTGCTGATATTTATGGGCAGGCTATACATGTTTTCCTCACCATGGCAAGAATTCAGTTCTTTTATGATGTCAACAAGCGCATGGGAAGGTTTATGATGAATGGACTTTTGTTAAGCAAAGGGTATCCAGTTATCAATCTTCCTGCAAAACGTCAGTTGGAGTTTAATAGTCTCATGCTGGAATTTTCTCAGACAGGCCAACAGAAACCCATAAACAGCTTTTTACGATCATGCCTCGATGAGAGAATAATCAAAATAATGAAAGAAGAGTAAGGGGCAATTTATTCAACCTGCCCTGACTCACTCTATGCTCTAAAGTGGACATTACCCTGCTTTGGAAAATCATAGCAATTTATTCAACCTGACTCACTCCTTAGACTAAGAATGGATTGCAAAACAATGCAGGCTATGGTAATTTAAAGTTATGAAAGCTGTAATATTTGATAATAAACTTAGTTTGGTGAAAAACCATTCAATTCCGGCACTAAAACCTGGCTGGGCTCTTATCAGAGTACAAAGGGCTGGAATATGCAAGACTGACTTGGAAATCATCAAGGGATACATGGGATTTAAGGGTGTCCTGGGTCATGAATTCCTGGGTGTTGCGGAAAGCTGTGATGATATAAGTATTGCAGGCAAACGGGTTGTAGGGGAGATTAACGCAGCCTGCGGCAATTGTGACTGGTGCGATAGAGGGTTGGGGCGTCATTGCCCCCAGCGTACTACTCTGGGCATTGTCAATCATGATGGCTGTATGGCTGAGTACTGCACTCTGCCTATAGAGAATCTGCATGCTGTTGCACCTGAAATATCAGACAACCAGGCAATCCTGACAGAGCCTCTGGCAGCGGCCTGCGAAATTCTGGAACAGATTAAGTTATATGGAAATGAAAGAATTATCGTCCTTGGCGACGGCCGGCTTGGCATACTGTGCGCATGGGCTTTGGCTACAATCGCCCGGGATGTGACTGTGATGGGACATCATCCTGAGAAGTTAGATATTGCCCGCTGGCGGGGAATCAAAACTTCATTGAGAGGTGAAGGCATTGCCCCTGGAGCTGACATTGTGGTGGAGGCTACAGGTTCTGGCAACGGCATAGCTCAGGCTATGGAGCTTTGCAGGCCGAGAGGGATTATAGTGCTTAAATCTACAGTTGCCCTGCAGGGAGAAATTAATCTTGCCCCTCTGGTTATTAATGAGCTTACAGTTGTAGGTTCGCGCTGTGGCCGCTTCAGTGATGCCCTGGCCATGATGCAAAGTTTTCCAGATATGCCCCTTGAACGTCTTATTACTCAATGCTATCCTCTTCATCAGGCTAATGAAGCCTTTGCTGTAGCAAGTCAGGGGCAGGCTTTGAAGGTTGTACTTGAGATTTGAGGCTTTTCACCCTGCCCTCTGTGCCAATGAAAGTGAGACACCGACCACTTGAATAATTAAGCAAGGGCGGGCCACCAGCCTTAGCGGAGTGGATTGCCTCAGCGACAACCCCATCCCGCCCAAAGGCCAAAGGGCCAAATTACCGAATTACCCAAATAATCCAAGGGCCTGGGCTGCAAGATCCCTGAGTATGAAGTGTATCTCGCTGGCAAGTACGGACACGGTGTCAGGGACTTAACCCAAGAGCAGCTTGATGAACAGCACTACAATCTGCAGAGGTGCAAAGATGATAAGCAGTTGTTCCAGAAGTTCACTACCTACCTTGATGGCCTGAAGAAGGCTGCGTAAAGACTTAAGCAACCTGGAGGTTCGGCCGTTCCGGGCCTCCAGGAACCTTGATAGTATAAAATATAAAATTTTGTTGACTGAATTATGAATTTTTGAAAACCTGAATAGGAAAGATAGATTTACGTCACAAAACCAATCCCATGTAAGTTGTCAGCCCAACCATCCAGCCGCAATACAGGAAGGAAAGTGAACCCCGTCAAGCTAATCTGGTTACCCCTTTATCTGCTCGCAACTCTCATTCATCATTTTACTTTTGGCGATCCTGCCCTGGAGTCGCTTATCACTGTCCTGCCTGCTTTTATAGTCGGCCTTATCCCGGCTGTTCTGGTTTTTATCCTGTTCATGAGGAGCCAAACAATCCTCTGGCCATGTTTCCCCTAAATCAAAGATGGACATCGACTTTGGTGACGCTCCGTTTTAAGCAACTTCCCCAGCAACCAACATGTCGCCTATAGAGTTCTGCTTACAACACTACCAACCAAAAAAACATAATTTTTGTGAATAGGAAAATATATTGCTTATCAGCAGGATGTGATAATGAGCGCAAGAGAATACTTTGGTGGCGGTATTATGGCTTTGGCTGGAATAGCTGCAACTGTTTTGGGGCTGATCATCCATGTATGGACGATAGTAATCGCTTTCTTTGTATCTGGATTGTTGGCAGCAGTTATTACACTGATATTCCCTTTCTTATCTCAAGTATACTGGTTTTTCAGAGTAGGTAGCAACTTGGGTTTTGACACTAATTATTGTGTGGCAATAATGGCATATGTCGGTCTTTTTGGTATCGGTTTTTTAGGTGCAATGATCGCAAGCAGTAGAAATTAATCCACCAATCAACAAGATTTATGACCGATATAATATGCACACCCCCTTTGACCCGCTCCAATTCCTTTACTCACTTTATCTGGACCTTTCTCTGACCCCCGAGGGCCAGATCAAAGTCAGTAACATGTGGTCACTGCAATTACACCAGCAGAAGAAGGCCAAAGCAGTACTCAGGACCTACGACCAGCTTCTCCGTCTCCAGTTAGACGCTCCCAACAAGAAAATGAGGCCGTCAGTCCGCAAGCTCCTGGCCCAGGGGAAGATAGAGATCAGGGATGGGCAATATTTAAGGGGTGGTGTTGGAGATTGGCTTTGAGGATATCCAGGGAGTCATAGTTAGATCTCAGCAAGCGCTGTCCTTTTAACCAACACTTGAGCCAGTAATCTTTTCGTTGAATTTCCCCCCAAATACAGATATGCAGACTTGATGCTTGTCAGCCTGTCCCCACAGACAAGAAAGCAAAGATTTTTTAACGACAAACATGTTGGTTTGAAATTTCCGCTAAGCGCCTAAAGGGCATTTTCCTTTGCTCCAGGGAGGTTTATAATGGAAAGAGAACGCCTGCTGACTGTACTCAGGGAACAAAAACCTTACTTAAGGACCAGGTTTAATATTAATAAAATCGGACTGTTCGGCTCCCATGCCAAAGGTCTTGCTGATGATTCAAGCGATATTGATGTTGTTGTTGAGCTGAGTTCTCCACTTGGATTCAAGTTTATGGAGCTTTGCGAGTACCTTGAAGATGTTTTGGGGGGGAAAGTAGATGTACTTACATCTGACGGCGTGAAGCAGATTCGACTGCCTGAAATTGCCGACTCCATTGAAAAGGAAACTACCTATGTCTAAGCGGTCGGAAAAAGCATATCTTCTGGATATTCAGGAGGCCATCAAAAGGACATTGAGCTATATTTCCGGCTTAGATTACTCTTTATTTGCCAGGGACTATAAAACCCAGGATGCTGTTATACGCAATCTGGAAATCATTGGTGAGGCAA
>NZ_JYNP01000076.1 GCF_000934755.1 Desulfonatronovibrio magnus | reverse complement strand
AAAGCTCTCATCTTTGACGGAACTTTTCTGGTAATTGAGAATCAATCATATGTAAAAATCTTAAAATTGTGAAAACTATAACCGTCTGATTTTGTTGATAATTTGGTTTTAGTTACTTAGAAGCTCTTCACCCGGGCGGCCCGGGACCGAACTTGTGAGTAACTAAAAATCAGCCTTAGCGCGTTAGAGATTGCCGCGCTCGAAGACTCGCTCGCAATGACACCTGAACTGTCAGGGATGTAGTTGCTGAAAACCTGTCCCCCACGGGTGAGTTCCTTACATTGCGTAAAATCTGGATTCCGATTTTTTCAGGAATGACCGTAAAGAGTAACAACTCGCTTTAAACCTCACCCCGGACTTAATCCGGGGTGGGGGTATGAAAAAATATTTTCAGGCCAGAATAAAAAAGTAAACAATGCCTGACAAAAATAGAAGTAAACTGGGCAGAAACAGTCCAGGCCAGACTTTGGCAATATTTGTGTGGAAAAACTCGCAGGTGAGAATAAAGCAGATATGAATCGGCGACACCATCACCCCTGCTAAACCTGAAAAAAGGCCCAGAACCACATAAGCAGTATTTAGCTCGATCCCCAATTGATCCACCACCCCGATGATCAGCGGAAATGTTGAGCCCACAAACGCAATGGTGATTCCTGAAATCAGACCCACAATCATGGGCAAAAGAGCTGTTGCAGCAAGCAGGGCAGACTTGCCTGAGATAGAACCTGAAATCTCACCTACTATCCCGCCCTTATCAAGGATACCCTTGAATACAAAGATGCTGAGTATGACGAAAACCATCTGCCATAAATGCTTTTCTTTGAAATAACCCATCACTGAAGACATGGGAACTTTGTTTTGAACAGCGCAGATAACTATTGCTATAAAAAGACCTGCCACAAGACCTGTTTCCGGGTCAAAGGGCAAGTTTAGAGACCAGACCAGGGCTTCAAGACTTAATGACCCTGCAATGGCCATAAGCAGTGGAAAGGATTCATAAAAAGTATTTCCAGCAGAGAATTTCGGAATTTGTTCAGGGTAGCTCAGTTTTTTTATAGGATACAGGTAAAAATACCATCCAAGAAGAACGCAGATTACCATTCCAGGCCAGGTGTATCCAAGAAGCTTGACCAGAGGGATGCCGGACAGGTGTGCAGCAAGTATCAGCCCCGGATAAAGAGGCCATATTAACTCCCAAACATGCCTGAACCAGTAATTTATCAAAACTTTTTCTTTGCCGGAAAGACCATGGCCCTGGGCAGCGGTTTTGACCATTGGGGCTGAAAAAACAGCACCACCCGGCATGGGCAGCAAACCTATCAGAGCAGGAAAAAAGGCCAGCCTGAACTTGGGCCAGGGTAAAATTCCGGAAAGTTCCCGCATCAACCTTTTGCTTTGACCTGTATTTTCAAGGATTCTGCTGAGAAGCATTATAAGAGTGACGATCATTGCCAGTAATACAAGTTTGTAATCTAACAATGAGCTAACGGCTATCAATATCCACTGGGTGAAGGGAATTTGAAATAAAAAACCTGTAAGAACGCTTCCACCGAGAATGGATAAACCAATACCCAGGCGAAACTTTATACCCAGAACCATGGCTGTAAAAACAAGCAGGATTTTGGATAAAGGTATGAGAGAAGCTGTATCCATCAGAAGTCAGGGTTGGAAATGTTTTTTTAGTTCCTGTAAAAATGGGGGGAAATAATTACTGGTATGTTAATTAGTGTTTATGAAAAGTCAGAGCAAAATATACAACACATACATGACTTCACTGATTTCGGTATATTTGTAATTCTTAGAAAAATTCATTCTCAATTACATATAAGGTTCTGAAAAAAAAGGGAACTATGCACCTGGCACAGTGTCCTGCCCGGAGGCTTACAGTCCGGAGGGGGACTGTCCCTCGCTGTGTATTAGAATTTTTTCATTAAAAGCAATTCCTTCCAGGAACAAGGAATTATCAATGCTTTAAATGGTTACGCGCGGGGACTGTCCCAATTTTCAGAAAAAAATGATCAAAAAAAATTACTTGCATGTTTGGTTCCGGATGCGTCCGGATGAATCACTGCATTATTATTTATTTGGATTGGGAATCAAGGCCCTGCGGCAAAAATCAATTGCAGTGTATTCATATGAAGAGTCTGTTTTTCTGCCAAGAAGTTTTTTACGGATTACTCCATTCAAAAGGCACAGGATAACTATTATAAGCTCTTCTACAGGATGGGCATCAAACTCGCCATTTGCATTACCTGTCTCTAAGCATTCTCTTAAGTATCCAGTTATGAGATCGTGCTGCTGCTGCATTACTTCATGACAGATATGAGTATCATTTTTGAGCTTGGATGGACAATTGGCCAGGATCAGTCTTCCATCATTAGGTCTGTTTTCAGCAATATTTATATGCAGGCGAATCAAGTTACTGATTTTTTCAAACTGAGTGGCAGGGTTTTGAGGCAGTGATTTGATAAGAGTGGAGTATTCATCAAATATTCTTTTGATTATATCGGTAAAAATTTCTTCTTTCCCCTTGAAATGATAATACAGCAAAGGTTCAGTAACTCCGGATTCCTTTGCTATCTGTAGAGTTGTTGTATTATCAAAACCCTGAGTAGCAAAAAGCTTTGTAGAGGTGGCAACAATTTTGCCTTTCTTATTTTTAGCCATGACTCCCGCCTCCCGATTTTTTTAACAGTTAATGTTAGTAACTTACTGCATCAATCCTGCAGCAAAAAAAAGAAAAATTTTGGACACTGACAAGAATAGTAAGGTCCAATAACTTAGATCTTCAGCCTTAAGCCTTAAAATTACAGCTAATATCCAAACTTAACAAAACTTGCTTAAGTTGGGTTGCGGGAAAAACCCGCATTAATTGTCATATAAAGTTTTAACAACAAAAAAACATTTTAAGTTTAGCAAAATAAAAATTTATTTTGTATACATATGTATCAACTCTTATAATATATTTTTGAATAATTTCTATCCCAATAAAGCTTTAGCAAAACTTTGTCCATCAAAAGGTCGCAAATCTTCCATTTTTTCTCCAAGCCCGATAAAAGTTATAGGAATACTATGTTGTAGTGCTATAGCAACAATTACTCCTCCTTTGGCAGTGCCGTCAAGCTTTGTCATGATAATTTCGTTAATGTTTATCTCTTTACCAAAAAGTTCAGTCTGGGACAATGCGTTTTGGCCTGTAGTGGCATCTAAGACCAGGATTGTCCTGTGTGGTGCCCCGGAATGTTTTTTGGCCATGACATTTTTCATCTTTTTCAGCTCCTGCATCAGATCAACTTTGGTGTGCAATCTGCCGGCAGTGTCCACAAGTACGATATCGTAGTTTTCAGTTACAGCCTTGTCCAAAGCTTCATAGGCAACAGAAGCGGGGTCTGCACCTCTGGTTTTGGCATAAAATCCCGAACCTGTTCTTTGAGCCCATATTCCAAGTTGCTCAATGGCCGCTGCACGAAAGGTATCTCCAGCAACAATCATGACTTTTTTGCCCTGCATGCTGTACCTGTATGCAAGTTTGGCAATTGTCGTTGTTTTGCCAACTCCGTTTACCCCGATTATGAAAATAATTTCTGGTGGTTCAGGGGTAATTCTTTTGGATGCTTTGGGGAATATTTCAGCCAGTTCCTGCATGAGCAGGGCTTTAAATTGCTCTGTATCTCCATGCTGTAGATTTTTTGCTTTTGGACGCAAACGTTCCAGAAGTTGTGCACTGGCAGTATAGCCTACATCAGCCATGATAAGAATTTCCTCCAGTTCATTCCAGAAAGCGTCGTCATATCCCTTGCTGGTGCTGAGCAAATGATCTACTTTTTTGGAGAGGTGCTCTTTGGTTTTGGATAGTCCGTCGGAAAGTTTAAGAAACAGCCTGTCCCGCTCGTCCTCTTCGTCTTCGAGATCTAAGGCCAGGGCCATCCTGTATTGCAGTTCAGATCTGAATTCCTCAATATGTTCATAGCCCATATCATCCAGCCAGACTGAAAAAGAACTTACAAACTTTTCAGCTTCAGACTTTGGTGTTTCAAGTGTTTCAAAAAGGAAAAGGAGCCTCTCCCAGAGTAAATCACCTTTTTGATTGATACCTTCCAGGATATGATCAAGCCAGATGCTGAGTCTGGGTTCAGCCGCAGCAAGAGATTTTTTAAGACTGACTTTCCATTCCTGACCATCTTCGGTTTTAACTGCAACACCTGGCACCTGAACTGGTTTGTCTTCTTTTTTCCAAAACTTTTTTATTTTACTGAAAAAACCCACATTAATCTCCTGATATGAAAGTTTGCATATCTATGAATTGACATTACTTATTGCCCTGAATTTATATTTTAAGCTCCTCACTGGAGCGGCCCGAGACCGAACGTGTGAGTAACTTTAAAGAGTCTGTCACTTTTCTGGAAATTGGGACAGTCCCCGCGAGGTACTATAAAAAAGAATGATACTGCATTGGTTCCTGGAAAAAAATTGCTTAAATGAAAAAATTTACACAGCGAGGGACAGTCCCTGTGCCAGGCGCAAAGTTCCCATCTTTGACGGAACTTTTCTGGCAAATGTGCATTAATCAAAGCAAAAATCGTCAAAATATGAAAATTATAACCATCTGATTTTATTAGCAAAACGTTTGTAGTTACTTGTAAGCATCAATGGTCCGAATCCAAAAGAAATTTTTCCCAAAAGATCTTGCTTCCAGTTTTTTTAAAATTGCGAATCAATACGTACAATGCTCCAGCACCACCATGCTTGGGCTGGGCAGTGCAAAAAGCCAGCACAACCCTTTTAAGGGGTTCCCTGGTGAGCCAGTTTTGCACCTCATTGCGCAGGACAGCTGCGCCAAGAGGAGAGTTTTTGCCTCTTCCAGGAATAATCAGCACACACTTCTTGTTGTTGATATATTGTTCACGCATAAAGTTCAGCAAACTAAGCCTGGCCTGGTCTGTATTTAGACCGTGCAGGTCAAGATGAGCCTGCACACTGATATTACCCATTTTGAATTTTCTGAAAAGCCGGTCGTTGATCCCCTGAACATAGCCCTGAATATATTCATCAGAATGTTCCACATCAAACTCAACATCACCATTTACAAGTCTGTTAAGCATGTTAAGACTTTCCTGATCTTCTGAAATTTGTCGGATCTCTTTTTTTTTATGTCGAGGGGTTATCTGCCTGCCTTTGGAAGAAATGGGCTTCACTCCATTCATGGCTCTTAAAAAGAGCCTCTCATCATCAGTAGTTTCAGGAAGAGAGGCAGATTTTTGAACCTGTTTGTTTTGCTCTTCCTTAGTAAATTCAGGCTGGGGATCTTTTTTGGGAGCAATTTTAACTTTTTTTAAATCTTTTAATGACTTCATTTTATGGAGAAGGCTTGCCGGATATAGCTGCCAATACTTCTTCAGCGGTATCCACAATGCTGAACATATCAAGATCGCTTTGTCTGACAAATTTTCTGGTCAGCATTTCAGTTTTGAACCAGTCCACCAACCCTGACCAGAAATCAGACCCAACAAGTATGATGGGAAAAGGTTTGATTCTTTTTGTCTGAGTCAACACAAGTGCCTCACTTAACTCATCAAGGGTGCCGTAGCCACCGGGCATGACCACATAGGCTCTGGCGTATTTAATAAACATTACCTTGCGGACAAAAAAGTATCTGAAGTCACACTGCAGATTTACGTAATCATTAGCCTTTTGCTCAAAGGGAAGGTGGATATGAAGACCTACTGAATTGCCGTCTCCTTCCACTGCACCTTTATTACCAGCTTCCATAAGGCCGGGTCCTCCACCGGTGATAACATTGTATCCCGATTCTGTAAGCTGCTTGGCTATGTCAAAAGTCAGTTTGTAAACTGGATCATCCGGCAAAACCCTGGCTGACCCAAAAATGGAGACTGCATTTCCCAGGTCTTGGAGTTTCTCAAAAGCATCAACAAATTCAGCCATGATTTTAAAAAGACGCCAGGAATTTTCTTTAGAAAGTTCGTCAATCAAATATTGTCTTGAATTGGCCATATATAAGTCATTCTCCTTGGTTTGCGGCAGTTTTATTCAGAGAAAACTACCACTACAGCGACACTTTATTTAAGTTAGGTGGACTGGCTCTTTTACCGCTGGATTGTCCGGCTGTATTGCGACTTGAGATGGGCAAAAGCGCCTGCCCCTGAGGGCCGGGCAATAATTAACACAAAATGTCGCTGCAGTGTTACAGTTAGTATTATTGTTCGTGAGCGCCGATTAAAGCACTAAACCAAAGTGCATATTTATTCAAGAGTATCAGTGCATCCAATTTAGGGAAAGGTAACAGTTTAGCCTAATGGTTTCGCTGGAATTGTTATTCAGGATAACAATGAGCTTACCATCTGTGAGACAGGATATCCGGCCATGGATCCTGGAGCAAAGCAGCATACTCCCAGCCGATTTCTGTAAGAGGGCAGGCAGCGTTATCCAGTTCTATTGCATATGGATACATTAGTCTTAGTGGGTATTGATTTGTGTTATAAAAATTGTTGTCCCTATTCAAAATAATTACTCGTTCAGTTGATTTGTCACGAGCATAAACCTGATTGGGAAAAAAATGTGTAAGGCGAAGCAAGGTTTCATAGCTATCAAAAAGCATTTTGTTAATGACAATAAAGTCTTCTTTCCAAAGTCTCGCGCTGACACCGGGCAGGGTTTCATTGGAAATAAAAGTTACTGAATCATTGGATAAAAAAGAATACGTCAGTCTTTTTTTTGCATCACCCAAGAGCATAGTGCCCAGATTAAGCTTGTCAGCAATTAGTCTTGTTCTTTCAAATGTTGGCTTGTCTCTCTCAATACCTGTAATTTTGATTTTATCGAATTCATTTTTTCTGGCAGCAACCATTTGGGCCAGCATGAGAATCCCAGTACCAGCTCCAATATCTATTCCCAGAAAAAAACCTTTAAATTTGTCTGGATCGATCTTGCTAAGGGCAATTTCATGAAAAATATGGGCTGACTTAGGCAGATCTGCGAGCATAGCCAGGCTGAAACCGTATTTCAGCAGCGATCTTCTAAGGTCAATTTTATCCCAAAGAAGAGGCGTGCCCAGCCTTCTGTGAATAAACTGATTAAAACAGACTGATATATCCTTTAAGTTTATGGAGCTGTCCATGGAATCAGGATAAATATAGGCGTAAAAATACTTGACCAGAATATTTAGTATATCAGTACGGGAAAGATCATTCTTTGGGACACAAGCCTTTTCAATTTCCTGGGCAAGAGAGTCAGAGCGGTATAGATGAGCGGGTAAAATGTGAGTTTCTATGGGCTGGCGTAGCAAAAGAGTAAGAGCAGCATCTTGAATGTTTTTCAAAGCTCGATCCAAAAAAGTGGTTATTGATACTTAAGAACCGCCACCCCTGGGCCTCCCGGGTGGAGCGCTCTATTACTAAATTGACAGCATGACGATGCTATTTATTGCCGACTTTCCCTTGAGAAAATTTCAGCATTTTTTTGGCCTGTTTAAAGTCTGGATTAATTTTAATCGCCTTTTCAGCTGAATCCATAGCGTTTACCCATTGTTGCATTTCAATGTACAAACGGCCCAGATTAAAGTGCAGATATTCATCCCTGGGGCTGATTTTGACTGCCTGCTTGTAAGCCTTTTCAGAGTCCTCATATTTGCCAAGCTTCCTTAAGGCCATGCCCAGTCTGTTATATATATGTACAGACTTGGGATTATCCTTGTAAGCCAATTTCAGGTAATCAATGGCTTTCTGATATTCCTGGGCTTCAATGAGCAGATCCACAATATTAATTTTAAGATCAAAGTCTTTGTCATGATTGCGCATTAGTTTGCGAAAAATAGCTTCCGCTTTGGTGACGTCATGGTCATCAAGGTGGGCTTTGGCTTTATTCAGAAGCTCTTTTTTCTCTTTTTCAAGATCCTCGTGAGACAATCTGGCTGAATCAGTCATCTGATTTTGTAAGGTTTGTATAAGTTCCCGTATGTTCTCTAACAGCTCCTTCTCTTTGCCGGGTTCCATGGTCAGAAGAATAGGAAATACTTCTCTAATTTTGGGATGATTATTCAACAGATATAGTGTTTTATCAAGTAAGTCAGCAAATTCTTTTTTTTCGTTCTGCAAGAGCTTGCTTCTAAGATAGGTGGACAGACCTTCGTTAAAAGCTGTGGCAGCAGGCAATATTTTGTCCTGCTTCAGCATGGAAGCAACATTATTAAGGTTTTTCCTGGCTTTGGTAATTTCGTGAGACATATCTAAATCATCCTGTTTTGTACTAATTCGCAGAGTATAGCTTTAAGGTCAAGACCTGCCTGTCTGAACCCTGAAGTGCCGAACTTCATGTTTGCTTCAAGGATATAATACCTGCCCTCAGACTGGCAAATGTCCAGCCCAGTATAATTGAACCGACATAACTCAGAAGCTGATCTGGCAAGATCTATAACACCATTTGGAATATCCTCAAAGCTTATTCTTGCTCCAAGAGTAACATTTGCCCGAAACTCTTCTTTATCAGGTATGCGCTCGTAAGCAAGCAGTACTTTTGTGCCGGCCAGCACCACTCTGAAATCACGACATGCAGGCATGTACTCCTGGATGTAAGCTGGATGATTGTGTTTAAGGTACTTTTCAAGTTCATTTTGAGTGCTTATGAGAAAAACTCCCTGTCCTTGGGATGAAAATCTCGGAGCTTTTCCTACAAAAGGTAAAGGGAAATCATGAAGGATGTTCTGTCTTTGAAGGGGCCCATAATACACTCTGGTTCTAAGCACTGGCAGTCCCAGCATTTCAAACAGAAGAGTTTGCCTGATCTTGTCGCCAACAAAGCGATAGCACTCAATGGAGGGGAAGATTTCTTTACCCATAGCCACAAACATTTCAGCATAGAGTGAAGTAGGGAAATATATCCTCGGAGAATCAGCCAGAATCTTTTTTTTCCACTCAGGATAGTCGGAAAAGTTAGGGCAGACTCCAAGAGTAACTATTACCGGACAATTTTTAAGCTGTGAGCCTATGGCCGGGAATTTGTCCGATGACATGCAATGGCTCACTGGGAATCGGACCTGCCCCTGACTGCTGCCTGTTCAACAAGCTTGAGGTCCATTGGTTTGCTTGCTTCCCCAAAATAGATGGAACGATGAGGAAAGGGGATTTCTATACCATTTTCGTCAAATGATTTTTTAATTCTGCGCAGAAATTCACGGCCTACTTCCCATTGTTTAATGGGTTTGGTTTTAATTCGTCCTCTTATCATAATCGCTGACTCGGCAAATTTATCAACTCCAAAGACTTCAAGCTCTTCCATCATCAAACGGCCGAAATACTCATCATCCTTAAGTTCTTTGCCGACTTTATTAATTATCTCTACAACCCTGTCAGTATCTTCTTTATACGCAACTCCAAGATCAAAAACATGAGCTGACCAGCCATTGGTGACATTGGATAAAGTATTTATGGTTCCATTGGGAAAGAAATGAACAGTACCAGTCAAGTCTCGTAAAACAACAGTTCTGAAGTTAACTGTCTCCACCAGGCCACCTGTTCCGTTTATCACTGCTACATCACCAACCCTGATCTGATCTTCCAAAATAATGAAAAATCCGGAAATTACATCTCTGACCAGATTTTGAGCTCCAAAACCAACTGCAAGACCCACTATTCCGGCACCTGCCAGAATAGGCGCAATTTCGAATCCTAATTCTCTGAGCAGAACGAGTCCGGCCAGAACCCATATGGCTATGAAAACTCCCTGGCGCAGCAACTTGATCAGTGTTTCAGATCTTTTTTGAACTTCTGATGGGGTCTCTCCAGAAACTTTTCCGCGCTGGACAAGCTTTTCTTCAAATTTTTCAAGCCCTGCTTTAACCACTTTTTTTACAATAAAAACTATTGCCAGTATGATCATGATCCTGATGGAAGTAGCTATGATGGACTCCCATTTTATATCTTGAAAAATGCTTAGCACAATATCCATTCGTTTTCCTTAGATGTTCATAATATTAAGACTAAATATGGAATCAGGCAAAGTCCCATTTGGCACCCCCGGGTGTGTCCATTACCTCGATTCCCATTGCAGTCAGTTCTTCACGAACCTGATCAGCCAAAGCATATTCCTTATCTTTTCGAGCCTGTTGGCGTTTAGCGAGCAAAGTCTGGATATAATCAGGATCAATTTTGTTTCTGATACATTTTATATTTTTCAGCTCTTCCAGAAATGAGTCCGGTTTGCTTTCAAAAAGTCCCAGAATTTTACTCCAACTGGTCAGACTCTCACTTATGAAAAGCATTATTTCTTTACCAGTCTGACTTTTGCGAAAACTTTTGTCTTCAAGCATTCGGTTGGTAAGCCGGACCAGACTGAAAACATGTCCAAGGGCCTCAGCTGTATTAAAGTCATCATCCATTGCCTTTTTCCATTTATCCTGAATCGCCTGGACTTCCTTCATGATCTGGTCAAACTGCCCGCCTTTGCTCCATTTTGTTCTGGACAGTTCAGTATTGAGATGATCAATGCATGAATATATTTTTTTCAATGCTTTTTCTGCCTCCAAGAGATATTCAGTAGAATAGTCCAATGGGCTTCGATAGTGCTTTGTTAAAAGAAAAAAACGCAATACTTCAGGATGGAATTCTGAAAGTATGTCTCTTATGGTAATGAAATTTCCAAGGGATTTTGACATCTTCTCTGAGTTGACGCGCACAAATCCATTATGCACCCAATATTTGACAAACTGGGTGCCAAAGGCGGCCTCACTCTGGGCCATTTCATTTTCATGGTGAGGAAAGGCCAGATCCTGTCCGCCCCCGTGGATATCAAAAGGTATTCCAAGATACTTTTCACTCATGGCCGAGCACTCCAGATGCCATCCAGGTCTGCCTGCTCCCCAGGGGCTTTCCCAGCTGGGTTCGCCAGGCTTGGATGCTTTCCACAAAGCAAAGTCAAGAGGGTCTTCTTTTTCTTCACCCGGGGTTACTCTACTGCCTGATTGCAGCTCTTCAATATTCCTGCCTGACAGTCGGCCGTAATGTTCCATTTGGCGGACACGAAAGTAAACATCTCCGGAAGATACGCTGTAGGCAAACCCTTTATCTTCAAGGTTTCTGATGAGATTAATCATTTCTGGAATATGTTCAGTTGCCTTTGGTTCAATATCTGCTCTCAAAATGTTGAGGCGGTCCATGTCTTCATAAAACGCGGCAATGAATTTTTCCGCCACATCTATTGAAGACATATTCTCCCTGGCTGCTCTAACAATGATTTTATCATCAACATCAGTAAAATTGCGCACAAAAGTAACATTGTAGCCTGAATGACGTAAATATCTGACCATAACATCAAAAACCACAGTAGAGCGGGCGTGTCCTATGTGGCAATAATCATAGGCAGTGATGCCGCAAACGTACATTTTGACCTTGTTGTCTTCAATAGGGATGAACTCTTCTTTTTTTTTGGAAATGGTATTGTATATAAACATAAATAATCCTTAGTTAGTTTCTATTGGGGCGATTCTAAGTAACTACAATCGTACTGGTAATAAAATCAGCATGTTACTTGCGTGCCTATTGTTCCCAGGCTCCAGCCTGGGAACACCTCTTTATTTGTGGCTCCAGCCACTTTTGTAAGAAGCGGCTGGAGCCGCAAGAACTAAACGTCCCCAGGCTGGAGCCTGGGGACGAGGGGTATAAAGGCTGATTTTTAGTTACTTCCAGGTTCGGTCCTGGTCCGCCCAGGTGAGGCGCTTCATAATAAAGGCGTAACTACTTAACGGTTTGAAGTATTTTTTATGGCTGTAACCAAAGCAACGACCTTAATCCCCTGTTTGGCCCCGGTAAAACCGAGATGTTCTTCAGTAGTGGCCTTAATATTGATCTGATCAGAACCAAGTCCGGTCAATCCGCACAGGGTTGATTTAATTAAAGCCTTATGTGGTGAAATTTTTGGAACCTGAGCAATAATGGTAATATCAATATGGTGCAGCTTTAAATCATTCTGCTGGGCCAGGAGAAGAGTTTCAGCCAGAAAAACTGTACTGCTCATGCCTTCATAAGCTGGATCAGTGTCTGGAAACAAATCACCGATATCGCCTTTAGCCATGCAGGACAGGATAGCATCAATCAAAGCGTGGATGAGAACATCACCATCAGAATGGGCGTGTATTCTTGGACCACCTGGAATGGGAATTCCACCCAGAACCATGGGGCGGTCACCTCCATAGCGATGTACATCGTAGCCGAATCCGGTTATGATATCCTGGGTGATGGGGGTCGTTTCAAGCATTTTCAGATCTTCATAGGTAGTAATTTTAATATTTGATTCCAGTCCAGGAATGACTTTGACTTTGTAACCTGATTTCTCCAGCATAGATGCGTCATCTGTTACAGTGAACTTGTGTTTACGGGCCAGTTCGTGACTTGTGACGAGGCTAAGTTTGCAGAAAAATTGCGGGGTCTGAATCATGCCGAGAGTATCCCTGTCCAAAGTTTTCTGAACAAAACCATGGTTGATTTCCTTGATAGTATCTTTACAGGAGATGGCCGGGATCACACCTTTTGTGTCATGCTCCAGGGCGCTGATTAGCCGGGTAATTAGAGAGGCAGTGAAAAAAGGTCTTGCAGCATCATGGACTATGACATGGGTACAACTGACTGGAAGCTCAAGTAAGGCGTTATGCACTGAATCCTGACGGAGAGTTCCTCCACCCACAGTGTGCACGGGAAGCATGACAGGGTGTTTGTCAAGTAATTCACGGGTCATATCCTGACAATGAGAAAGCTCTTCCCCAGGGAAGGCAATGATAATGCCTGATAATTGGGGACACCTGCTGAAGGTGACAACACTGTGCCAGAAAAGAGGCAGCATTTTATATTCCAAAAATTGCTTTTTCTGGCTTATTCCGCATCTGGAGAGCCTTGTACTCTGGCCCGCAGCAAGTATGACTGCCCAAATATTCATAATATGTAACTTAGCAGCTTAATCCTGAAACCTTCAAATATAAAACAAGAAATTGTTTCAGTTGTCAGTTCTTTTATTATTTTTTGGTAACAAATTAATTCATGACTGGGGTTAAGGAATAATCCGCCTTAGGCGCTTAGCGGAAATTTCAAACAAGCATGTTGTTTCATTTTCAAAGAAAGCCAAGAGGTTTTGCCCACGGAACACACGGAAGGACACAGAAATGTCTCTTTTCTTTATTCAGTGTTTTTCCGAGTATTCTGTGGGCAGTCTCTTTTGCCCCGAAGGGGCCTCTTTTTCCGCGCAGGGTCGCGGAATAAGCCTAGTAACTTACCGTTTCAATCCTGTAGAAAAAATAAGAAATTTATTTAATCTCGAAAGAGCAATGATGCCCAAGATCCTTATTCTTCAGCCTGAAAAGTAAGGTTATCGCCCAAACTTAACTATTCTTGTTTAAATTGGGGTGTGGGCACAGCCCGCCTTAGATAGTTAAGAATTGGAGTTGAACTGTAAGCCGGGTTCTGTATGCCACATGCCTGATCAGGCAAATGGCTGGTCATCATTCATCTGGGGCGTTGATTACTCAACGCCTCAAGCAGCCTACCCGAAGACATCGACCGGGCCGGTCTCAAGCGTCTTCCTATTTGGCTTTGCTTCGAACGGGGTTTGCCAAGCTTGCCGAGTCACCTCGACAACTGGTGGGCTCTTACCCCACCGTTTCACCCTTACCTGATACCCACCTGACAAAATAATTGTCATACAAGTACCGGGCGGTTTGCTTTCTGTGGCACTGTCCCAGAGTCGCCCCTGCTGGGCGTTACCCAGCGTCCTGCCCTGTGAAGCCCGGACTTTCCTCCATCCGGCGCCAGTTGTAATGCTTTTTTTAAAGTTTAGATTTCATCCTGCAAATAATGCTGCTGAATAAAAAAAGCATTATAGCTGACGTCGGACAGCGATAACCCGTTCAACTCCAAAATATTAAATAATTAAAGCTGAAACTACTTAGGCATCTGATAAAAGGCTTTAAGTAAAGTTGCTTTAGTAACTTACCGCCTCAAGTTTGCAGCAAAAACAAGAAAAATTTTTAACCCTGATATGAGAAATAATGGCCAAGATCCTAATTCTTCAGCCTTCAACAAAGTCCCAACTTAAGTGTCCTTGTTTAAAACTGGTTTGTGGGTACAGCCTGCAATGGACTCTTTAGATCAGTTTTACGTTTCAGCCTTCTCGTCCTGGTTAGCATTATAATGTTCTTCCCAGTAAATCAATCTTTGACAATTGGGGCAGCTCAAAATCTGCTCACCTTTCTGGATTTCAATAAAAGACTGAGGTGGAATGCTTATATAGCATCCAGTGCAAACACCGCGCTTGACTGATACAATCACAGGGTTGTGTAAACGATCTTTAATGAAGTTATACCGTGATAATATGGGCATTGGAACAGTAGCGCAAGCTTTTTCGCGATTTTTTTCCAGGGCCTTGATTCGCTTGTTAATTTTTGCCATTTCCGAGTCCAGAGTGGACTGGCTTATGGCCAGTTCATCGTTTAATGATTCCCGCTGGGTGGAAAGGTCTTCCATCTTTTCCTGATGTACCTGAATATCCTCGATCAGGTTGGTCATTTCATCTTCGCGGAAACGGTTGAGCTTTTCAAGGTTATCCATTTCACGCATCATGGCGTGATATTCTTTGGTATTGTTAACCATCATAAGCTTGTTTTTACTTTTTTTGATCTTGTTGGAATCATCTTCAATGTCCTGAGAAAGCTTTTTTTTCTGATGATTTAGGAGTTCGAGCCTCTCCTTAACGTGACTGACCTGATCTTCAATATTATCCAAGGCTGCCTGTAGTTCTTCAAGATGTTTGGGCGCCTCAACAAGCCGGTCTTTCAGCTTGATCATTTCAGTGTCAATGCCCTGCAGCTCAACCAGCTTTTTGATTTGATCAATATACTTGCTCAACTTAATCCTCCCGTAAAATGCTTTTTTATCATTAGCAGCAATGCCAATTGTCCAAAGTCCAATGTATTCAGTCTTTAGCCTGAAAATACCTGTAAAAACCTCATATTTACCATTTGGATAATGTTGAGGTGTGCGTAAAACTGGCTTTAGTAATTTACTCCTGAAAGCCTGTCATAAAAAACAAGAAAACTTCAACCGCAAAGGTGCCCCGGTTGAATGCCCTTCGGTCTGCGGCAAAGCCGTATTCAACTGGGTAAATCTTCGAACGGGCGGTGAAGATATCTTTTCTTGGGTTGCGGGTATAACCCGCCTTATTAAGTAATAATTCAAACCACTTTTAAAGGAGACTCTCCCCTGATGAAGTTGATTTGAATATCTGACAATTCACTTTTCAGACTTAGATACCATTCATACATCATTTTTTCTTCAAGTATGAAGTGCCCAACATCCAGCACAACCCCTTTCTGGCCAGCATCTTGAGCCTGGTGATACTTCATGTCGCCTGTAATAAAAACATCAGCACCCTGAGCAAAGGCCTTTTCTGCAAGGTCGGCTCCAGAACCCGGACAACAGGAAATGGTAGATATTTCAGTCGGAGGGTTTCCTGCCTGAGAAAAAAAATTTATTTCAAGTAAATTTTTAAGTTTTTCAATGAATTCTGCCCATGACAACGGATCAGGTAAGTCTCCGGTAAAACCAATTCCACAAATGCTGTCAGCCTCAGGGCAGGGTGTAACTACATGGTAGAAAGGCCAGACTTTACTCTTGATTAAAGCAATGCATGCATCAACATTGTCGTGAAAAGCGACCATGCTTATCATTTTTCCCTGATCATCAAGCTGGCAGTCAAGGATATGATCCTGTAAGTCATTGTCTTTTAGAGAAATATCAATGGGATGTTGAAAGAAGATGCGTGCTGCACTGCGAGTCATGGTGGGATAAAGGACTTTAATATTTTTCAGACCGATTTTATCAGCTAACCATCTGACAGGCCCTTGCGGGTTTGCATCAAGAGAAGTGTGAGCGCTGTAAAGGATTGTGTCTGTAGTCAGGAGGCTTTTGAGTATTCTATAGAATGAATCTTGATGGTTGGGGAGTCTGGGCTTTATGGTCAAGGGGTGGTGGGTTAGAAGAAAATCGGCTTTGAAAGAGATGGATTGCTCAATGGATTTTTCATCAGGGTCAAGAGCAATACAAAGACGTTTTATTTTTTTTTTCGACCCTGCCACCTGTATTCCGCAATTATCCCAATCCATGGCAAGTTTGGGTGGGGCGGATTTTTCAATAATTTTTATAATTTGTTCCAGTGTCATTTTCTCAAAAAATTTTTAATCCGGTAATATATAGTATGTTAATCAGCAAGTCTGATATGAGCCTGGTCCACAATTCTACTGGTAAAAGATTCGTAAAAAATTAAGATAATTACAGAAATCTTCAGACTGAAGGATGCAAACATGGCACTGTGGACACCGGGCATTACTGCTCTCGCATGGGTTTAAAATGTTCTTGTAAAATAAGTGCGGATACGGGAATTGCCCGAGTAGAGCGTTTACCAGTACCCAACCATTAGGGTAAAAATAAAAAAGGTGCTTCCCTGCATAGTCCGAAGGAAGCACCTTTAAATTTCGGTAGTATTACATGCCAATCAACAGGCAGTTTCTTTTGGAAAAATTTTATAGCCAGCAAACTCACTCCGTTATTCTGGTGGCAATCAGAAATTAATTATCAATCATACTTTTGTATGCAGTTCAGGACATACAGCTTGAGCCATGGGTAATTCATGGTGCAATGACTTGGACTGTGATCATCACCAAACAAAGAATTTATTATGACTTACTATTTTCCGAAAGTCAATTGTCATTTTTTTAGTTAAGGACCTTCCATGAAAAAAGGGTATCTGTTTAGCGCTTTGGATGTGGCACGGCTTCCTGCCCGGAGGCATACAGCCCGGAGGGGGACTGGCTCTTCCGGGACCCACTTGTCCCAAAATGAGTCATTTTGAACACAAATTGATGATCAAGTGGGTCCCGGAGTGCCTGTCCCCTGCTTTCCTTAAAAGCTCTAAACAGATACAAAAAAGGAAGAAATATAAATTCATTCTCTTCTCAGCGATATGAATATCATACGCTTTAACCCAAAAGGGTGGGGAGTATAGTTAAGACCCTTTTCAGCCCATACCCTTAAACCAAAAATATTCTACGTTCATTACCTGTCTGTGATCGCAAAATATTTCTAAAAAAGTCATTTTAGCTGGCTGATAAATATTCTTGCTATTAGTTTTCTGTTCTGGTTAATCTCCAACTATACGGGCAAGTTGATACTAATGTGGAAGCGGCCTCCATCCGCCTCTTTAAAATAGCCTGCAGGATGCAGGCTCTACTTATCAAGGCAGTCACTCACAGGTTCGGTCCCAAGCCGCACAGGTGAGGAGCTTGATAATAAGTTTAGTTGCTATCTTTAAGTAAAGGATTAACATATGAAAATTGCACCATTCAAACTTGAACGTTACTTTGCAAAGCATGAATTTTCGGCTCCCTATCTGCTTTGTACCTCTGATTGCGAGAGCATGGAACTGCGGGAACTGCTGGAGTTTGAACCAGATGCAGCAGATCGATTTGCCTCGCTTTGGCTTGGCTACACAGAATCACTTGGGGATCCAGAGCTTCGTCAGGCTATTTCCACTCTGTATAACGGGATTACTTCTGATCAGGTACTTGTACATTCAGGAGCAGAAGAAGCGATTTTTATTTTCATGAACATAGCTCTCAGCCCTGGTGATCAAGTTATAGTTCATGCACCTTACTACCAGTCTCTTGGTGAAGTAGCCCGGAGTATTGGAGCCGAAGTTGCAGAATGGACCGGTGATCCAGCGCATGCATGGGAACTGGATATAGAAGATTTGAAGTCTATTCTTACTCCTCGCACAAAAGTCGTGGTAGTCAATTTTCCGCATAATCCGACAGGATTGCTGCCAGGCTTTGAGTTTGTCCGTGAACTTTCAGAACTTTCGGAAAAGCACGGTTTCATAATCTTTTCTGACGAGGTTTACAGAGGGCTTGAGCTTGATCCGTCAGAACGCCTTCCATCTATGGCGGATATGAATAATCGTGCGGTATCTCTTGGGGTTATGTCAAAGACCTATGGGCTTGCCGGCCTGAGGATCGGCTGGATTTCAACCCGCAATAAACATCTTTTTTCCGAGCTTGCAGCATTTAAGGATTATACAACCATATGCAACAGTGCTCCGAGTGAGTTTCTCGCGATTCTTGCATTGAAAAATGCCGATACCATTGTTGAGCGTAACCTTCAGATAATTCGAAGAAATCTTGATCATCTTGACGCTTTTTTTAAAATCCATGAGGATATGTTTATCTGGCACAAGCCAAAAGCTGGCTCAGTTGCCTTCCCTGCACTGCTCAAAGGGACAGTTACTCAATTTTGCACTGACCTGGTTCAAAAGGCAGGGATCTTGCTTTTGCCGGGAACACTTTATAATGAAGAATTAAATTCATTTCGCATTGGTTTTGGCCGCAGGAATTTGCCTGAAGCTATTCAGAAGTTTGAGGATTATTTGCAGTCTAACCTGGTTCTCTTTCAAGGTCTGACCGATTCAAATAATTGATTTAAGAATTGTGTTTTTACAAAGGTATCCGGAGAAGGATTAATTTATAAGTTCTTTTCGGTTTGCAGAAAGATTTCTCAATCCAGGCAAGCAACAAGATATGCAACAGGGCATGCAGCAGGGCAAGTCCATAATGCTGCTCAGGCTTTTGTCGCTTAGCTCTGGTGACATTGGTGAGGACGAAAAGATAATGATCCAGTCTGCTGATTAAGAACTACTGTTCAAGTGGTTGGGAAGAGTTCTTTTCACCGATGACATTGAAGATGTTTTGCAGCATTAATGATTATGGATGAAAAATTCTGGAGATTTCCATGCGTGAATTCTATTCTTACGGCCCAGTAAACTGCCGCCGCCATTTTTGCGTACCACGCCGCGAGCTTGTGGAAAGCTGTCTGAACTATATTGTAGGAGATGTTGAGGACGGAGGGCATTATTTTACCATCTGGTCACCCCGGCAAAGCGGCAAGACCTGGCTGATGCATGAGGTGCGCCGGGAGATTGAGGA
>NZ_JYNP01000075.1 GCF_000934755.1 Desulfonatronovibrio magnus | reverse complement strand
GGCAGGAATGTTATATCGTCTTTTTTTGAGCAGCTCCATGAGAAAGGTTGGCGTTCCAGTTTCAAACCAGTAGTTTCGAAATAAGCCTGTTCTAAGAAAATTGAGCAGGCTGAATGGATTGTAAACCTTTTCCCCCAGCCATGAATATCCGTTGTACCAGTTTCGGATTTGATTGATGTCTTTACCTTGCAGGCGGTCAGCAAAGTTTTCGGTAAGTTCAGTCTCGGTCCAGCCGCAGATTGCGGCAAAACGGGGATCAAGGGTGATGTCAGTCAGATTGTTCAGTCCGGAAAACAGGCTGACCTTGGAGAATTTTGAGACTCCAGTGAGCAGAACGAACTTTAGATGTGCGTCACTGTCTTTTATCACAGAGTAAAAATCCTTCAATCCTTCCCGAATATCCGCAGCTGTAACAGGGTCGGCAATACAGTCTAAGATGGGCTTGTCGTACTCATCCACCAGAACCACTACATGACCGTATTTGCGGGCTGTGTTTTCTATGAGCTGCCCAAAACGCCCGGAAATGGTTTGAAATGCGCAATGGACGCCGAGTCGCTTTTCATGCAGTGTAAGTTGTTCCCAGATTTTTTCCTCCAACCGATTTCGGTTGCTGGAAACCCCTTCTCCAAAAGAAAATCGGATAACCGGATATTGTGTCTCCCAGTCCCAATGGTCCTCGAGCCACAAGCCCTTAAAGAGCCTTTGATTACCTTCAAAGGCTTCCTTGAGGGTGTCCACGAACAGGGATTTGCCAAAACGCCTGGGACGGGAAAGGAAGTAGTAAGAACCACTTTCCACCAGTTCATGAACAAATCTTGATTTGTCCACGTAGGCGTAGTCTTCGTTAATAATTTTGCTTAGTGTAGCAATGCCTATGGGCAGTTTTTTCATAATGCGCCTCACTGGACCTGGGTGATGTCAAACTGGAAAGGGTCAATTATTGCTGAAAATTTGTAACTATTCAATATGCTATTATACTGCACAACAGGCTGTCTTCTGTGATAGCCTGTTTGGGAGCATTACGCGTTTCTGACAATCAGATAGGGGACAGTCCGGCACTCAACGCTACTGTACAAATTTCCATGCGCTTGTCCATAAGCACCTGGGTTGAGTGCCGGACAGTCCCCCTCCGGGCTGTAAGCCGTGCCAAGGCATGATAAACCGCTTTTAACCCCAAAAAAGCTGTGACAAACACATCAATTTTTTTCAGTTGTCAGACACGCATAATGATCCCGTCAAAAGGAGGGCGGTCCGCAGCATAAAATGTGTTCATAGCCTCACCCAGCAGGTTCAGTTCCGGTTTGTCGCTGAGGGGCAGATTCTCCCCGATCTTTTCCAACCTGGGTTCCATGTAAGCGTATCACCCGTTTTTCCCCCACTCTTACGGGGGTGGGCGGGGCGATCTTTTTGACTATTGTGCGTGTACCGTCAGGGAACACCTCATAAACGATGCCGTTTTCACTCTGCAGTACACTATGGCCCGAAGCCAAAGTCTGCCAGTAGGCTTGTGTTACAGCAGATTGAGCCAATTCAGGAATATGTTCTTCTAAAAACTGCATACTTTTTTCGGAGATAGGCATGGTGTTTTCCTTTGTTATCATTCAAATGGATTCGGATAGGGTAATAGTTGCAATCCGCCTATTACCGGCTCAGCAATTTTTTACCGCCCATTCATTTTACGGATATTACTGACCCATTTGCTGCTGTCAATATAAGTCTGTTATTCCATGATCTGGATCTTCATCTCTGCAGTTGTGCCCAATTAAGATTCGACTGCAAAAACCATTTTTCGCAGTCGCAGGAGTCAGGAGACAGAGGGCAGGAGTCAGAAAAAACAAAGATTTATGAAGATACTTTTTGCCGATTCGCCTCATTTCCTGACTTTTTGCAGGGAAATCCAATTACACTTTTTCTGGGATGTAGTCACAAATCAACCCCCACAACAAATCCACCCACAGGATAGTGCAGGTAGCTGACAACCGGCAAAGGACCAACCTCTTTCAAACAATTCTTATACGCTTCAAGCTGGCCGGTAAAGTCTAAAGACTTCTGAAGAAGTTCCTTCTGTCCTCCGGGATAGGCCTTGTGGTCGATGATTATCAGTTTATCCCGGGTTTCTATCAGGAGGTCAATAAACCCGAAGACCTGGGATTTGTCTTCCAGGCGGTGCATTACCGGCCACTCTCTTTTCCAGTTTGCCTGGGGATAATTTTTCTCAATCCAGGCGTACAGGGAATCTGCGGACTGGATGATTTTGTCAGGCTGCAGCCAGGCACTGCACTGCCACCTGTTCAGGATTTCCCTGGCCAGGTTCAGCCGGTGCTTATGGTCAAAAGCAGCCCGGTCTGCAGCGTAAAAGGTGTGCAGGGCCTCACCCAGCAGGTTCAAGTCCGGCTTGCCGCTGAGGGGTAGACGCTCCCCAATCTTTTCCAGCTTGCCCACTTTGCCCTGGCCGGACATTTCTGAAGGGGAAATTCTGGCTGGAGGATAGTCCACTGGCTGAATTTCCGGATAGTCCTCACCAGGTGTAATGGTTCGTTCTTCCGGTTCTGCAGGTTCCAGAACCCTGGTCTTAATATCAAAGGTTCTGCCTGCCCAGGTGGCCTTTTCTTGTTCTGGTGCGGACAAAAGGCAGTTGTCTTTTTCATCTGCGAGCATGGCCAGGATGCCTTTTTGAAATTCAGACTCTCTGCCGGCCAGAATCAAACGGTCTCTGGCCCTTGTCCAGCCCACATACAAAAGCCGCAGCTCCTGGCGATAATGCTGGCGCTGGGTCTCAGCCATAGATTCATGATTGTTCAATTGTTCATGGAACTCGGAATTTTTGGTTTTGAAATGATAAGGGGAGAACCAGTACCGCAGCCTGCGGTCTGCCAGGGGATCCTGGGTGGTAAAGTTTTTCCAGTCGTGCATGACCTGCACTCCGAGAGGATTTGGATCAAAGGTCTTGCCAAGCTGCGAGAGTATGGTCACGGGCCACTCCAGTCCCTTGGCCGAATGCCATGTGGCCACGGTGACCGCATTTTCTCCCCCTGCCGGGTTGCGGGTGTCTTCTTCGGCATAATAAAGCTCCTGCAAATGGGCGATGAATCCAGCCGGGGTGCATCCAATGCCCTCCTGGGAGCAGGCATCAATGTACCCTTGAGCCCGGGCCTGCAGGGAATCTAAGTTTGTCAGACGCTCCTGAGACTCACCCCATGCCAGACACCACTGTCTTATATTCAAGGCCTGACAGACCAGAGTCAGGCTTTGCTGTACTCCAGCCGTGGGGTATTGTCTGGATAGTTCTGTAATGGCGACAACTTCGGAAATACCGGCAAAGGCTTTTTCGGCCGGATCTTCCAGCAGGGTCTGCAGCCAGACGTCAGGAGTATTTGAGTAGTGAAACATCCTGGCCAGTTCTGCAGCAGCCAGGGAATCCTTGTAATCCACCCATAGCCTGAGCCCGGCCATAACAGCCTTGACTTCCGGAGTGTCCAGCAGGCCGCTGCCTGGAAGAGCTGTACGGATATTAATGCTTTGCAGGGCTTGGGCCACCTTACTGCATATTTTATTGGTCCGGCACAGAACACCGATATCCCCGGGCCGAACCTGCCTGGATAAATTGTTTTGCCGGTCTCTGACCCTGGCCTGACTGTCGTTTAACATATCTCGTATCCCCCGCGCCAGGGCCATGGCATCCTCCTGCTGATTGCCGGCTGACAGAGTCCACCATTCCACTGCAGGGCCAAGATCAGATTGATCCTTAAGGGCTGGAGTAAGACGGACTCGTTCTTCAGGTATCCCGTGGCGTTTAAAGGCAGGGCAGAAGACGTCCGAGGTCATGCTGACTAAGCAGGGGCGGCTGCGCCAGGATTTTTCAAGGGTTTCCAGGGTATTGGCTGAACCAGGCTTTAAAAGCTCATCAAGGCAGACATCCATAAGTGCCGGGTCTGTGCCTCGAAAGCCGTAAATGGACTGTTTCTGATCCCCAACCCAGACGGTTTCCTTGCTGAGCTCTGCCAGCCTGAGTAAAATGGCCAGCTGAATTGGGCTGGTATCCTGAAACTCGTCCACCAGAAGTAAGTCCAGCCCATCTTTCAAGTGCTCTCCAACGTCAGGCTGTCCGAGAAGTTCAAGGGCCATGGTTTCCTGGTCGGCAAAATCCAGAACCCCAAGAAGTCTTTTATGTTCCTGGTAGCTGTCCAGAGTATTCATGGCGATTTCAAAGACCAGGTCCACGGCTTGGGCCATGTCCTGGTGCAGGTCGGGATGATGGTGGTGCTCTGCAGCAATTGAGACCAGGTCCTGGGTAAGGTGAATGGATTTTTTACCAGTGGCAAGATTACTCAGCTGCCTCCAGGTGTCCCAGGAAAGCCTGCGGCCCTGGCTAAGCTTAATCCGGACTGAACGGGCCATTTGCAGGACTTTCTTAGTCGTTTTCGTGGTGTCATGGTCAGTATCCACGGACTGAATAAAGTCATCCAAGGCCTGAAGCAGTTCCTGGTCCAGATTTCTGGTTTTGGGCAGCTTCTTTCCCAGCAGCGAAAGCAGACCTTTTTGGCTCTGGCTTCTGGACTGCTCCAGACCAGCCCTGTCCAGCCCGTTGTATCTAACCAGAGTTATCAGACTCTCCACCGCCCCTGTCCAGCTGAATCCTCCAAACAGGGACTCAAGTTCCGCCAGCCTCTCAGACTGCCGGGCAGTGACCACCTTGGACATGGAGCGTCTGAGTTCGCGTGCAGCAGCATTTTCGTCCAGAACGCCGGCATCCGGAAAAAGCCCCTTTTCAAAGGTAAAGTCACTGACCAACCGCCCGCAGATGGCGTTTATTGTCCCCAGCCGGGCAGCTGAAAGCCTGTGGGCCTCTCTGATCAACCCCTGAGAGATCAGCTTTTGTCTGACCCGTTCCTGTAATTCTGCGGCTGCCTTGCGGGTAAAGGTGGTGGCCATTACTGCTTCAGGCCTGACCTCCTTCGAAGATATTTTTTTCCCCAGAAGCTCAGTTAATCGATAGGTCTTGCCGCTGCCTGCGCTGGCAGTTATAATATGAATACCAGACATCTATTCCTCCCCAAGTGGATCTGGACTAAAAAGCTTGCTTGAATCTAAAATTAAAATAAATTATACTTCATGAAAAAGAGGTAATCGCTTATGCAAACAACAAAGGTCATCTGGACCGAACATTTACAGGCTATAGTATTGCCCCAAGAGTACCAGTTTGATGCTGACCAGGTTAAAATCCGACGTCAGGATAACACCCTTATCATTGAGCCTTTGCCAGATAACTGGGACTGGCTTGACGGGGTGATTGGACCTTTAGATGAGGATTTTGAACAAGCCTTATCTGAAAAACCTGCTGCCCAGGACAGAGCCGAGCTGGATTTTTTTAAATGAAATATCTCTTGGATACAAATACCATTATCGCCTTATTCAAAGGTAACAAGTTATTTCTGGATCGGCTGCGTTCTCACCATGTCATGGATTTTGGGATATCTTCAGTTGTGGTCCATGAGTTGTTTTATGGTGCTTATAAAAGTCAGCGGCAGTCAGAAAATCTGCAACGAGTGGATAATCTGCAATTTGAAATTGTTCATTTTATTTCTAATGACGCTCGCTGGGCCGGAAAATTAAGGGCTAAATTAGCTCGGAATGGAACTCCTATTGGCCCATATGATATACTTATTGCTGGTCAAGCAGTATCACGCAACTTGATCTTGCTTACGAACAACACTCGAGAATTTCAACGTGTTGAAGAACTCAAAATAGAGGACTGGACAATTTGAAATACTTAGCAAGCACATTTTTTGCTCTTAAGAGATAACCCTTCAACTTTCCCCAAAAGCTTTGCCGCATAAATTGCCAAGACCACAGAATGCGCACGGAGCAAGTTGCAACCGGCCTTCAAATATACCGCTTTCCTTGGGCGATTCTTCATCATTTCCCGGAGCCCTGACTTTACCTTGTTCAAGTTCTTCCCAGGTATCATTATAGCCCTTAACTGCTGCCTCCCAGGTTTCTTCCAGGACAGGGCCGTTTACTGGCATTGAGTCAGGAAAAAGACCTGGATAGGTAGTAATGAGCTGTCCTTGCAACAGCATGAAATATGCGGCAGGCGGCATATTTTTATAATTCTTCCGGCACAAAAGCCTGCTGTATACAGCGAGTTGGACTGAGGCTCCGTTTTCAAGCTCCTTTTGCCGAAAATTCATACCCCCTCGCTTAAAATCCACCACTGCCAAAGGAGAATCCAGCACCAAATCAGGCGTGCCTTCAAGGGTTAAATCCAAGTCGGGAACCAACTTGCTTAAACTGTCCTCCACATTCCTGATCTTAAAATCGCCCTGGCTGATTAATTCAAGTATCTGCGCCACAGCAGCCTTAGTGGTATTTCGAACCCTGGCCCGGATATGATCAAAACCCGGCAGAAAGAACCTGGCCCCAAGGCGGGGGCCCTGTTCGTCAAATATGCGCTCCACTTCGTCAGTGGAGATACCAGGGTCATGCCGGAACTTTTTCAGAAAGATGGATACGATTTCGTGTACAAACCAGCCTTCCAGTTCTTCAGGTTCGGAAAGTGCAGCACTCAGGCCGCTGGATATCCGTCCCTGATAGTTTATGACCCACTGCAAAGGACACGACAGCAGGTTAGAAAGACTGTTTGCGGATTCTCTGACGCGTTTGGAAATTAAATCAGGCTTGTCAATGCTCCACTCTGAGGTCGGCATGGGCAAATCCATGGACTGTCTTGTAGTCTTTACAGGTTTGACACGGGCATTGACTTCCCGGCTTTGCAGTCCTGATGCCTGCTTATCATCTTTCATCCTGCCCACAAGTTCGTCCCACATGGGATGGGGGAATTGTTCCTCACCTGAAGAACTGCTTTCAGGGCAAACCAGAAGAAGAGTTTTTTCAGCCAGCATCAGCGGGCGCTGCCAGCGCCGGGCACTATGCTCTGCCAGCTTGCCCGGATCAGGCAGGACTACCCCGGCACTTTTCAGAGCTTGTTTCTCAGCCTGGGAAAAGGGATCCAGGAGGACTGACGGCACAGAGTTGTGGTTAAAGGACCACCAGATCACATTCCTTGCAGTGCCTGTCAGGCATTCAGGACTGCCCACATGCGCAAGCCCTGCCTGGGAAGGAAAAAGCGGGAGCTGAGAACTCTCCTGGGTCAGATCATAAATCATGCGCTTTATTTGCGGGGCTGTGAAAGACTGCAAACCCGAGAGGTCTACCAGACGCCGGGCATTTTCCAGCTGGGCAATGAGAGGCTGCCAGTTCAGATCATCAGCGCCGTATTCCATCCGGCCTCTGGCCCACTCCCGGATCAGATCAATGCGGGATATGATTTCAGAAGCAGGATAATGGCCCTGAGAAATACTGGACTTGAAAACAGCCTCTACTCTGGCCTGAATCCTGCTGCGCCGGTCTCCGTCCTCAATACTCTCCAGCCCCTCATGCATCTTTTCCTGCCACGCTTCAGAACCTACAGCCGGATAATTGTGCAAAGCTCCTGCCAGACGCATGGCAATACTCCTTGGAACAGGGCTTTCCGGCAGGATCAAAAGCTCCAATGCCCTTTGAGGATCAGGAGGATTCCAGGCCATTTCCAGAACAAGGGGAAGAATCTGCAGCAGGGCGTTGTCATAAACCGGGATGCCCGCTCCGGTACAGGGCAGACCAAATCGGTGCAGGGCTTCATCCAGAATACTGTCCGGGCCGATGATGACCGTGCTGTCCAGATTGTCGAGCCCGGAGAGCCAGGCAGCAGTCTCATGGGCGGCCTGGGCCGGAGTCTGGGGGCGCAGCATCTGTAAGGAGCCGTCAGATTGGGGCACAAACCCTTTCTTACGTGAAGCAGCCAGGTCTCCTTCGGCCTTGGATGCGGCAATCTCTTTGTGGGTTACAGCAGTCCCGGAGTTTTTCAGGGCAAGTATGACCTCCTGCAGGCAAAGGGGCAATTCATCCAGTGGTTGCAGCAGAGTCAGGCTGGATACAGTGTTGTCGGCAGAGCCGATATATCTTTTCAAAGCCAGGAGCCTGTCTGGAATACCTGGAAGAACATCTTTGGTGACAAGGGCCAGCTGGCCAAGACGATCGCTGCATTTCTGTCCCTGCCAGCCATGCAGGCAAAGATAGTCCCGCCACTGCAAAAGCCTGGTGGCTGTGCCCAGGGGATCAACCTCAGCTGATCCACTCCAGAATCCTTGTCTGGAGTGGATTTCAGGAACCAGTGAAGCTGCCAGCAAAATAGGTGGAATACCTGGCCCGCTCAGGCCGGTCATGGTCTCCAGGGCATTTAGAAGACCCAGTGGGCCAACCCACATCTCGCCGGTGGTTGCCCTTTTGTCAGCTAATGGTCCAGGCCAGTAACCCTGGTCAAATGATGGATCAAAGGTGAGTTTAAGCATATGGGATTATCCTTATTAAAAAAGAATCAAATAATTGGGGTGAATACATAATTTTAGGTTGAAGGCTGAAGACACTGGACGTTGGATACTGGGCATTGTTGCTCTTGCATGTGTCTTTAATTTGCTGATTTTTTTGTTACTTGTTGCCGCTTAAAGCCTCAATGATTTTGACCAGAGCGAGGGTATCCATTTTACAATATGCTGACAAATTTCGTTGCAGCTCCTTTTTGCGGTGGGATGTTGTTTTGGGGTCAACCGCTTCCGCATAAGCCTCCTGGGCCTGACCGCCGTCCTGGACTCCGTCAAGCCTGCTGTAATCAAGGTCAGGGGCCAGACAGGGCAGCACTGCTTTTATGGACCAGCTTCCATACATATGAGGGTGGTAGTAGTGCTGACGCACAATGGGCAGCACGTCCACAATCCGTTGAACAAGGCCGTCAAGCCAGGCCGTCAGATCAGGGAACATGGCCATCAGTTCCCTGAGAATGCGCGCTTCAAAATTCCCGTAAACAAATATGGGACCGCTTTGTCCACAGGCGGCAATCAGGGACCTGGCAAACTCGAGCAGGGGCGAATCTCCTGTCAGGTCCAGGAATTCCAAATGGCGAATCCTTCCTGGTGCGTCTTCAACATGACAGGACCATTGAAAGGGAAGCTGCTGGTATGGTCTGGTTCCAGCCCAGACTGGAACAGCAAGCTGGGCTGTTTCAAAATCAAGGAAATACCTGGGATATGGAAGAGAACCAAGGGTTGATTCAGCACCAGGCAAAAGCTCAGGCCTGCCTGATACAGTCACCCTTCTGACCCGTTCATGGTTGGAACTTTGCAGCCTGTCTTCAGGAATGTCACGGATGTCCTGGAAACCTTCCTGTCTAAGCTGCTCAAGCAAATGATCTCTGATTCGGGGCAGGCATTCCAGGGGAAATTCCGGACCATCCTCTGGAGCGCATATTTCTGAAAACGGACAACCAAAAGGAGTTGTGCAATGCACCCCGGGATCTACTTCAGGAATTGCACCCTGCAATGTGTCCAGGCACTGCCTGGTCCATTCATGAATCTCCGGCTGCAGCTTCAGTACTTCATCAGTTACATCTTCTACACGCATCAGCCCCTGATAATCGCCGTCCCCGGGATAAACAAATGATGAGTCAATGGTTGCCACCTGGATACCGCGCACATTTCGGCCCAGGCCATTAATGACCATGTACTGAACAGCGCAGTCCCACAAGTGATATTGCTTTACACTGGTGGATGATTTGACTTCAGTGACCAGAAGGCCTGATTTGGTGGGGATGACAATATCAGAGCGCACAAGCACTCCGTCATGAGCAAAGGTGGCCTCATAAAGAGGCTTTGGCGCATCAGAGTCAAGGAGCTTTCCTGTTTCTTCCAGGGCATGGCCAAAACCATTTTCCAGGCCGATATATTGTCCCCCAGGAGCAAGATAGATACAGGCCAGCTCACCCACCTGATGCCCGGAGTTCATCCTGGCCAGAGTGCTTTGATCATATTCAAGCAGGTCGGGGCGATGGACTTCTAACCAGAGCCGCTTTGGACATTGGATTCCTGAAAGAATTTTGGATTTTGACAGCTTGTGGGTCATGGTAAATTACATCCCATAAACAAACTTGGGCCAGATTACAATCTATCCCAAGGTGGATTTGACAGGATGACTGATGAATGTCTTCGAGTCTGGTTAATGAAAAGCTCTCAGTAGAACAGACACAATATCCTGTTCCTTCCGATGTAAGCGACATCCGTAATATATAGGTCCGAGTTTATACACTCGATAAGATTTTCAACGAGCATTGAAAACTTATCAGGCAAATGATGTTCAGGTTCTATGAAAATGATGCTTAGACAATGTTTTGAACTGGGCATGGCCCTCCAGTTCATGTTTATGGAGAGTGACTCAGGATTAAAATCTATATAATCCAGGTAGATGGTCTTGCCCTTCATCTTATGTCCGTAATCGAAGAAATCAACTGAAATCACATTTGGAAAAATATTCAATGCGCAGTAGTCATGGACAAACTCCACCACCAATTCCCTGGTGAGTAGTTTATTTCCATGGCAAAGAGGACTGCACTCGTTTTCAAAGAGATTGCTGATTCTTTTTCCCTGGGTTGACATCAGAAATGTTATAAAAATATTCTTTTCAAGGTATATCTTTCTAATGGCTTCCCTGACTGCCAATACTTCTGCAGAGTCAAGGTCACCTATCAGGAATATATAGTCATAGCCTTCAAAGACGTCGCTACTGAGCACAGTATTGTGTGCTGAACAGATATTTATCATTGGGCTCCCCTGGCCCTTCAGACTGACCCATTGTCTGCCGGAGTCTAAATTTGACCAGTAATTCATCAACTGAAACACTCTGTCTTCAACTGCACCGGCCAGACTGACAGAGTTTTTGCCAAATGTTAAAACAAGAGCCTTGAATGATCTGATGCCTGGTTCCATAGTTAAAACCCACATTTTTTGCCTTCCTGCTGTTCTTTGAGCCTGGATTCCTGTTCAAGGGCGGCTAAGAGTGATTTATGATTGACTGTATTGCTCCTCATAATATGGATATCCCGGATGTTTTTGAAATCTCCCGGAGTCAAGTTGGTCAGCCTGCCCAGCCTTGTCAGGTGCTCGGGCAGCATCTTGTCATCGCACAAGGGTGAGAGAAACTTTCTGTAAAATATCTCGACCCCGTTATTGTTCAGGCAATCAAAGTACAGCTTTTGATTAAACCGGCGTATGGATGCATTATCCAACCCCTTGAATCTATTGGTGGTGCAGATGAGTATGCCCTGATAGCTTTCCATGCAGGTCAGAAACTCATTGACCATGCTCACTTCCCATGATCTATGAGCCATCTCTCTGCCAAAGATGAATGAGTCGGCCTCATCCACTACCAGGACTGCTTCTCTGGCCTCTGCCTCGGCAAACATCCTGGCAATAAGCTTTTCTGTTTCTCCTACAAACATACCCAACAGATCACTACCTCGCCTGATCATTATGTCCCGGTCCAGCTCTTTGGCCAGATACTTGGCCAGCTGACTTTTTCCTGTGCCGGGAGGACCGTAAAACAGGAGATTGTACTGCAGTACTTTATAGTCCTGGCCTTGTCTGATTTGTGTGTTGAAGTACTCAAGCTGGTCTATGGTTTCCTGGATATCGCCATGAATGTTCAGCCCTTCAAGGGTGAAATCGCGGTCCAGACTATCCTGTTTTTTGGGTAGTAGCCCTTGGTTGCTGAGCCTTAAATGGGCATCCAGGGACATGCGGACTCTTTTGGCAAATGACAGCCCGGATTTGTCTGTTGCTCTTGCCTGCTTGATGGCCAGATCAATTATTCCAGGACTTACCTTGTAGTTTTCTGCCAGCTTGTGAATGGTGTCTTTTTTGAAATACCTGCCAGCCTTGTTGTGACCCACTATGGTTTTCCAGAGCTGTATGCGCTTCTGTCTTGAAAAATGGGGAAAATACAGGCTGTAGGAAAAGCGGCGCAGCACAGAGTCTTCAATGCCGTCAGTATTATTTACAATCCAGATGGCCCGGACCCCTGGTTCTTCCAGAAAACTGTTCAGCCATCCCTTGTCATGAGCCTCTTCAAAGAAAAATGGGCTTATAGTATTGAGCATCCTGTCGGCCTCATCAACAATGATCACTGATCCTTGACCGTTGTTCGTCATATTCAGGCAGGCCTGCATGGCAGCTCTTCTCTTACTGGACCTGTTCTTTTTTTCCTGCATGATGTCGTATGCCGGCACTGCAAGATGTTCGACCATGGCCCTGGCAAAACTGGTCTTGCCTGTTCCTGGAGGTCCATACAAAAGGATATGGGTGGGAACCTGCCTTTTTTCCTGCAGCAGCAACTCTATATGGTTGACCTCGTGCGGGGAGATCATGTGAAAGCTTAAGGGTATTTCACTTGGTTTTGCTTGTCTGTACAGATTATCATGGGAGATACGATTTGAAGGATCAATGAACATGCTCAGAAAATCACTGTTCATTTCCAGACCATAATGTTCCTGGGAGATGATTTCCAGCTTTTTGAGATTGCCTCCAGTAGTTTTGGCCAGCCTGGCCTGGGTGATGCCAAGAGCAGCACACAGGAACTTATGGCCTGGATAAGTAGTTACCTCAAGGTGGCTGTGAAAGATTTGCCTGAACTGATCCCAGCTTTCTATTAGAAATATGAACAAACACAGTTCCACTTCATCGTCAGTAAGTGAGAACAGCTTCTGAAACTGCCTGGTATTTTTCTCCAGTTTTGATTCGCGGCTGCTTGACAATTCATGCTGGCGATGCTGCAGCATATGACAAACCTCTTTAACGATTCTGTTATGCTTATTTCTGTTATGGTTGATTGCTTTGACTAAATATTCGCCATAATCAAAATGATCCAGAGCATCTTCTAACTCTTCCTGTAGCCTGATCGCCTGGCTTTTTGATAGCATTGCCGTAACTCTATCCGTCAAGGTCATCAGGGAAGAGCCAAGAATCCAGCACGCAAAGCCCATGGTGGAAGCATCGAGATGCGGGTATCGCGTCAGAATATTCTCAAGATATTTTGCTCCCTGTCCGGCAACAAAACAGTCATTCTTGTCCATGGTCTGATCTTGTGGATAAAAGGAAGCTGATGGCAACCTTCTTCTTCTGACAGGCATAATTACCTCCCTGGTTTATGTGTTGGTAAAGACAAATTAAAATATGAGAGTTCCTGGTTTTTGGTTCAAAGAAAATATGAGAGTTCCTGGAGCTTCTATGTAACTAAAACCAAATTAGAAGCAAAATCAAACAGTTAGAGTTTTCATAATTTTGCGATTTTTTGCTTATGATTCATGCACATTTGCCAGAAAAGTTCCGTCAAAGATGAGAACTTTGCGCCTGGCACAGCTTCCTGCCCGGAGGCTTACAGCCCGGAGGGGGACTGTCCCTCGCTGTGTAAATTTTTTCATTAAAGCAAATTTTTTCCAGGAACCAATGCAGCATCAATCTTGTTTGTAGCACCTCGCGGGGACTGTCCCAATTTCCAAATATGGGACTGTTCATCAATGTGGAGGCGGCTTCCAGCCGCCTGGGCTTTAATAGCCTGCAGGATGCAGGCTCCACGTTTGAAGACAGTTACTCACATGTTAGGGCCCAGGTCTCCCGGGTGAGGAGCATATAAAAACAAATTATTCCAAAAAAATACTTTCCTGTTTAAATGGGAAAATCATGAACTCAGGCGCAGTTTAACAGGCAGGTATGACATTTCTGGTCATATTAAAAAAAACTTCTGAAATTTTTTTGAATTTCTGATTTTTAATTAATAAAATGTAAAAATTTCAAGCTGTTATGGTGTTTGAGTTAGAAGTTTGGGGCAGTCCTTTGATAATTTGTAATAGTTTAGCCCTTTTTTAAGGAAAGCAGGGGACAGGCACTCTGGGCCCCACTTGAGGATCAACCGATGATTTAAACGTCTCACTTTTGAGACAAGTGGGTCCCAGAAGAGCCAGTCCCCGTGCCACATGCAAATGGCTAAACTGTTACGATAATTTTAATCATGTGAAGGGATTTCTGTGTCCAGGTATTGAAATTTTTTTAAAAAAATTTCGCTAATATGACCAGAAGTGTCATACCTGCCAATTATACTCGGCTTCAAGACAACAGCACGTCGTAAGATCTGAGCTCAGCATCACAGAACCATGCTATTGTAGTCGAAGTGATGACTGAAGAAAAGCAGATATGTCTATGTGTCTGAGAGTTAACAAAAAAGGGAGGTATTCAATGTTTGAACTAAAAATTTCTATTAATGGCAAAAGCGCCACCTTGGATTATGAGGCTGCAGATGAAATTCTTTACAGCATACCTGAAAAAAGAAAATACAACAGAATCATAGCTGAATTTGCCAGATCGCCAATTCCCCAGGTCAGGATGAATGTTGCTGGAAGAAGGTCCATAAGCAGTTCAATAGTCAAAATCCTTATTGAGGATAACCAGATAGAAGTCCTGCGAAATCTGGTTTCCAACCGCAAGGCCAGGAAAATGATTCCTGAAAACTCTCTTTTGCGCCTGATCAAAACCGAAGATTATGAAATCCTTGAAACCGTGGCTGACAACCTGCATTCATTTTCCATGTGCGATCCTGATATTCTGGCAGAGAAGTTGTGCAGATCAGAAAATCCCAGGGTAAGATATTCACTGGCAGAGGATCAGCTTGTGGACAAAAGAATTCTGGAAATCCTGAGTAATGATGAAGTTGGCAAAATTGCAGCCAGAGCAACATATACTCTGGAGAGCATTGAGCTGGAAGAGGATGAGGATGAGGATTTGGAGCTTGAAGAAGATTAGACTTACCCGTTCATTGCTGTAACAAAAAACAAGAAAGTTTGAGATAAATGCGGGGATGGTCGCTTGGCATTGGAGCTATGGTGTTTGCTCTTGTTCCCAGGCTCCAGCCTGGGGATATCTTTTATTTGTGGCTCCAGCCACATTTTGAAAAAGCGGTTGGAGCCTCAGGGAATAAACGTTCCCAGACTCCAGCCAGGGAACAAGGGAAACTTTTCTTCTGATCTCTGACTCCTGTCACCGGGGACTGTCCCAGTTAAGGCTACGCATTCTTTTCTTGCTACTTGGGTTGCTGGCAAAGTCTGCATTAGATAAATTCAACTTGTTCCTCGGTGCAGGCGCCGAGCTGGGGCTCGGCATTCCCCAGAAAAAAAGAAGATTATTGAAAAGTGTCTGTCCCGGTGGCCGAGGCGATAATTTGTAGCTTTAGTGCTAATCTATAACTCTCAAGTATGGAGGACCGAAATGTTTAAATTAAAATTGACCGTAAATGGAAAAACCGTAACTCTCGGTAATGAGTCTGTTGAAGATGTCCTTTACAGTATTCCTGATAAAAGAAAATTCAACCCGATAGTTGCTGAGTTTGCCAAGTCTCCCATCCCGCAAGTCAGAATGGATGTAGCTTCAAGGTCTTCTATCAATAAGGAAATTGTTTCCATGTTGCTTGAGGATACTCAGATTGATGTGCTGAGGAATCTGGTTTTAAACCACAATGCACATGGCTTCATCCCAGAAAATTCCCTCCTGCGTCTGATTGAAACAGATGACTTTGATATTCTTGAGACCATAGTGGGCAATCTTGATTCATTTTCTCAATGTGATGAAGATGTTTTAGCAGAAACACTCTGCAAAACAAAAAATCCAAAAGTCAGAATGTCCTTAGCTGAAAACGAACTTATTGATCAAGAAATTCTTGAAATCTTAAGCCGGGATGAAGACCAGGAAGTAGCAGACAAGGCACTTGCCACTCTTGAAAGCATTCAAGAGGAAATTGATTTAGAGGATGATGAAAACTAATGCGGACTGTTTCCGCAACCCAGGAAATAAAGAAACCTTAACCGCCCCCGTTTGCCCCTGTTGAATGGCTGCGCATACACTTCGTGTATTCAGGGTAAAAAGATATACCCGGTTGAATAGGGCTTTGCCGTATATTGAAGGTCTATTCAACCGGGCGAGCTCAAGAAGTCCAGTTAAACTCTGCTGCGCAGAAACCCTTTCAGCGTTGAATTGCTCGAAGAGCAAGCCCGAAGGGCATTCAACCGGGGCGCCTTTGTGGTTGAAATTTTCTTGTTTTTTATCATGGGTTTCCCTTTAATTTCAAAGTGATGGTAACGTGGAGCAGAGGAAAGTAGCCAGTTTACAGAATACAGACAAAGCAAATCCGAAAATGTTGCTCCAGGCCCACCCGCGGAGGACGCGGCTGGACCCGCCCGAGTCAACCACAGGGTTGTCCTTACGACTGGAGCGGGGATAGGCATCTGAATCATACATATCCTGCACCCATTTCCAAATATTACAGGACATGTCATGAATACCCAGGGCGCTGGGATTGGGAGCATTACGAGTTTTTTGAAAATGGATGGGGACAGTCCCGAAGCCAGGGACAGTCCCCGTGCCATGCCCTCGTAATATCTCAGCGTAGTTTATCCCGGAATTTTTACTTTTTTGAGATCTTCATCACCAGTTTTGTGGCTTTCGGATGTTTGTCCCTGGAACAGGCGATGGGAGCTGAGATATAGCCAGCACGCCTCGGCGGATTCTTTTCATGAAATGAGCGTGTGTCAGGAGTTCTCTAGATGGGTGTCCATGGATAAGGGGCGAAATCAGGCCGATCATTTTATTGTTTTGTTCACGGACCAGGCGTAGTGGTTCAGCCAAATCGCTGTCATTTGAGATAACCACGGCACAATCGTACTTGTCCAGCCAGGCGTCATTCAGGAGATGTACCGCCAAATTGACGTCCGAACCCTTTTCCTCCGTCTTGAGAATCCTGGTGAATCGTGGAGGACTGGTCAACGGAACTTGAGGTAAGGATGTTTCGTGACTTAGAAAATGCCCGTAATAAACCGAGAATCCGGAAATATGGCTCTTCAGCGCCCGGATGTAGGTCTTTTGCCGAATGGGCTGATGCGGATCGAAAATACCGGACACAACCGCTGTAAAGTATTTGATCTGTGTGATTGTGTGATGAGATTGCAAGAGGTTTTCAGCGAGTTTTTTCAGGTCCAGCCATTTGAAAGGTGAGTTTTTAAGAGCACGATAATAAAGATTGAATCCATCAATGTATAATGAAGTGCGCACTTGATATTCCCTAAAAAAAGCAGGGGCCGCCGTGGCGACCCCGCGCCCCAGGTCGAAACCATAGGGGTAGTTCATATTCTCTTATAAAATTCACGGTTTGTTTGTCAAGCAAAGCCTTTCAGGCTCTTGGGCAAATTTCGAAACAACATGTTGTTTCTTCTAACGCGGGCTGTGCCCGCAACCAAAATAAAGAAAAGGGCTTTTTTTACCCTAGTGAAATGGAAGAAATTTCACAGGGCAGGCAGGATTAACCCCAGTTAAACCCAGCAAAGCAGGAACGCTTTCAGCGTTGTTATCAGGGCAGGCATGCTTCCAGCGGTTAAATCACTCAACAGTAACGACATATTGGTATTTTGGTATTTTGAACATCCCTTATGGATATCGCACTGAACCTTTTATAAGGCCACGAGCGTCTGAATGCCTCACCAGGTAAAAATTATTCTGGCACTCCAAGCCACAATTTATTATTAATCAGAATTCCAGGCAGATGATGTCTTTCCTGTAATTAGATAATGGAGAGCATGTGCGTGAAAAAACCATCTATCTGTTCAAAAATATGGAGAGTTTATGCCGTTTAGATTTTTTAGAAGGTTCAAGGTAGCACCCGGTGTTACCTTGAATTTAAGCAAGTCTGGACCATCTTTATCGTTTGGGCCCAGGGGGGCCAAGGTAACTGTGGGGTCAAGGGGGGTGCGCAAAACCATAGGAGCAACGGGAACCGGCCTGTTCTATACAGAACATTCCTCATGGGGCAGTCTTAAGAAAAGAAAAGGGCAGGGCGGTTTTGAACCAGACTCCAACAGCCAGGCAATGCATAAACTTGACCTTGGGTTTTTCAAAAGGATCTTTACTCCCAGGAATGAGCAAGATTTTGTTGATGGTTTGAAGGCTTATATCCAGGGAAATGAAATGCTGGCCTTAGAAAAGCTCAGTCAATGCGGTGAAATGGCTGATTCGTTGTTTATGGCCGGATTTATTGCTCTGAAAAAAGAGAAGTATGACCTGGCATTAAAGCTCTTTAAACAGGCTTATATTAATCGGGCAGGACTGGGGCAGACCTTTTCCAGATACGGACTTGACCTGACTCTGTCTTTGCCTTTGACCCATGATATTGATGCCTTTATCAAGCCAAGGCTGAGGGGGCTTCTTCTTGGAATGGCAGAGGCCCATAAGGAGCAGAACAATCTGTTGCAAGCCCTGGAGGTGCTAAAGGAACTTAGAGATCTTGAGCCGGAAGATGTGGTAATTAAGGTCTCTTTAACAGAACTGCTTCTGGAAGTTTCACCTGATGACCCCATGGTTCTCAAAGATATTGTTCAAATGACTGCAGACGTAAGAAATGATTCCTCAGCCCATGCAGCCCTTATGCTTTACAAGGCCAGAGCCCTTAAGGGCCTGAAAATGCTTGTGCCGGTTAGAGATACACTTACAGCTGCTTTGCGAAAGAAAAAGGATCGCAGCCAGGAGATTCTCATGGCTCTTCAGTATGAGCGTGCTTTAGTTTATGAGGAAATGGGCAATAAAACCAGGTGTCGTCAGGATCTGGAAAAATTGTTTGTCCTTGATCCCGGGTATGAGGATGTGGCTGAGAGACTTGGGGTTGGTTGAGTTATTTTTTTGAAACAGACAACCCTCTGCACTGAATTTCATGTAGGTTGCAGGCAATGGCCGCATTAAATACAAGGATAACCAATGCTTAATCATAGTTTTGTACATATTCCCACCATTGGCCTGGCCACTGAGAGAAAATTCTGGACATCCGGCATCAAAACCATGGAGGAATTCATCCAGTCTCCTCCTGCATTTTTAAAGCCTGCCCGGCAGCAGACAGTTGGCAAGCATATTCAGATGTCCATAAATAAAATGCAAAGCGGCGAGGCAAGATATTTCTGCGACAATCTGCCAACTAAAGAGCAGTGGCGGCTGTTTCGGGAGTACCAGGACTCAACAGCGTATATTGACATAGAAACCACCGGCATTGGCGGTTATGGCGATATTATCACCACCATTGCCCTGTATGACGGCAAAGAAATCAAGCACTACATCAACGGTAAAAACCTGGATGAATTCAGGCATGATATTATGGAATACAAGGTCATTGTGACCTATAACGGTAAGACATTTGATGTTCCGTTCATTGAGAAATATCTGGGAATAAGTATTGAGCACGCTCATCTTGACTTAAGGTATATCCTGAAGGGGCTTGGCTATTCCGGCGGTCTCAAGTCCTGTGAGCAGCAGCTGGGCATAGGCCGGACAGGATGTCTTGAAGATGTGGATGGATATTTTGCCGTACTTTTATGGTATGATTACAAGAAAAAGCGCAAGGAAAAGTCTCTGGAAACACTTCTTGCCTATAATATTCAGGATGTGCTGAGCTTAGAGCATTTGATGATTACAGCCTATAATCAAAGAATTGGCGGCATACCCTTGAAAATTAAACCACTTAAGCCAGGTTCACCACCAGCCAACCCTTTTGTACCGGACCTGCCCACAATAAACAGAATAAAGAAGGAATCCTGGTTATTCTGATTTTTGGTAACAGCTTTTTTTAAGCGCTTCATCCGAGCGCGCCCGGGACCGAACCTGTGAGTAACTTACACCACTCGTTCCCAGGCTCCAGCCTGGGGACGTCTTGTTCTTGCGGCTCCAGCCGCTTCTTTGAAATGTGGCTTAAGCCACAAAAAAAGAGGTAATAGCCTTAACACGAGATTGATTCGCTTCGCTCGCAACAGGATTGCCGCGCTCGCCCCAGTTGAATGGCTGCGCCTACACTGCGTGTATTCAACGAGGTAAAAAGACTCGCTCGCAATGACACCTGAGCTGTCAGGGATGTGGTTGCTAACAACCTGTCACCCACGAGGGAGCCTAAGCGACCGAAGCAATTTGTTTGGAAAACCATAATGCCCTGATTTTATTTCATAAACGATTGTAGTTACTTAGAAGCTCTTCACCTGGGCGGACCAGGACCGAACGTGTGAGTAACTTTACGAGTCTGTCACTTTTCTGGAAATTGGGACAGTCCCCGCGAGGTACTA
>NZ_JYNP01000074.1 GCF_000934755.1 Desulfonatronovibrio magnus | reverse complement strand
AAGTACATACACTAATAGGAATGTGACAAGACACAAACAAAAGCCCGGTTACAGGACCGGGCTTTGTTAAAAAGTAACAGGAGCATTACGCGTTTCTGACAACTGAAAAATTGATCTATCCATACGCCAAAATAATCGCCTATGACTCTGAGGGGAAAAACCTTGGTCAATTCTGGGATGGAACAGAAAACAATGGAAACCAAAATGATGTGTGAAAAAGGCTGGAGATACTGTGGACAAAATGATTCAATAGTTGCAGAGTCTTGATTACTCAATCACATTGAAAAAGTGTTTGGTTCAGAGGAATGATCAGAATTTTTAGCTTATGATAATTGTGAAGACTGACAAAAGAAAGCTTGACAATTCAGGCAGTTTTGGACTTCTGTAAATGTATGCACGTAGTCTTGACTCGATCATGTCATCTCTTCCTTATCCCGAAAAGAGTGGACATTGACACCCGATACGTTTCAAGGTACATTTAAGTCATGATTCGAAGCTTCAGACACAAAGGTTTGGCCAAATTCTACAAAATCGGCAGCACCGCAGAGATTCAGGCCGCTCATTCAAAGAGGCTTCGGCTTATATTATGTCAGAGGATTTCTGGGTGAATATTCAACTGCTCTGGGATCTGTATTATGCAAAACAATCAGAGGAAGGAGAGCTGAGATTGATTAAGCCACATACTTCCACTGAATACTCTGTCAATATTTAGGCTCATACATTTGTCTTTGAGTTGGACCCCATCATGCAGGAAAAGACTTCGCTTAATCTATATGAGGAATTTCTCCATATAATCAGGTTGCTGAACAGGGAGAATATTTCCTATGCCTTATGCGGCGGCCTGGCCATGGCTGTCTATGATCTGGTTAGGGCAACTGTGGACATAGACCTGCTTATCCTGACCAAGGATCTGAGCAGGGCCATGCAGGCGGTAGAGGGCTTAGGGTTTGATATCAAGGCCCAGCCGATGGTTTTTGCCCAGGGAAAAGTATGCATTCACAGGGTAAGCAAAATTGATCCGGGCATGGATTATCCTTTGAGCATTGATTTTTTGCTGGTCAACGAAGATTTGGAGTGGGTCTGGCTGGACAGGAAAAGAATTGAAATGGAGGAAGATGTATGGGTGGTTTCTCAGCCTGGCCTCATCTGTCTGAAAGAAATGCGTGACAGCGCCCAGGATCAGGAAGATATCCGGCAATTAAGGAAAAGTAATGAAAAAAGTTGATATGACCCCTGAAAAGGTAACTCAGAGACTAAAGCTGGTATCTGAGATGCGCAGCCTGTGTCTGAAACTTTCACTATCCGGAAGAAAGTCCGGCCTGAAGTCTGCTGACTCCAGTTCCGGATTTCCCACCAAAGCTGACACCCCAAATGACAAGGCTCATTCAAACATCAGGACTCAACTAAATGATCAGGAATAAAAATCAGAGGCATTTTCTTCTGGCTTTTGCGATGGGATCATTACGCTTTTCTGTGTCCTTTCGGCAAAGCTGCGTAAGCGCAAAAAAATGAACGTGAGCTTCCGGGACTCTATCAAGTTTTTGTAGAGCTTGCTGTAACCCTTCGCTTAAGCTCTCAAAGCTTTCAGAAAAGCAAACCATACCTGTTTCCTAATTGGAATAGGTCAAAACAAAATAGTATATCAAATGATCAAAAGGCAGGCCAGCAATGGTCACTTCAAGCTCGCCCATATGAGTGAAGTCAGACTGACTCAGTTGACCTGGCTTGTGAACCTGAGGAAAATACACTTCCCTGGCTGGACCTTCTGTTGCCCGCCAGCCCTTGATCTTTCTCTGAAAGGTCCGAAGCTGGCCATCTGAAAAACGACCAGGATACTGCCTTTGTAAGTGCTCAAACAAAGTCTTTGCTTCGAGACCAGGATTGATCTCTAAAAAGGCCGTAACTATTGGCCACTCCTTGATAAACGAATCGCTGCGGGTACGCCAGTCCCGTTTCCCTTCAGCCTGCAACTCACTTGGCAGTTTGTCCAGATCCCTATACTTACGTGCACGTTTTACATCCATGCCACACTTTGCCGATGACTGCTCCATTGTCTTCCCCTGTCCTAAAAGTTTCATTAGTTTCCTCACTTGATTGTCTGTGATCATCCTGTACCTCCTGTTTGGAGTTCAAGGATAAACACTTGTTCATCAATAGGGAAAAATAATTGTCGTCAGGGGGGAATTATAATTGTCGCTCATCACCTCCTTTTAGGACTTAAAGTAGTGGTTTAAGTCTCAACCCCTCAAGTCGGGGCAATGTAAATATGAACCTGTCCATTATGCAGGGTAATCCAAAAGTCAGTTCCGTGAGATGAGGCTTCACCGATTGGTTGGACAAAAAATGGGTCAAGTTAAGGTGTAGACCTCGGAGTATTTTCAATGAGCTGCTTTTTCCATTTGGAAATTTGATTTGGATGAACTTTGTACAGGCTGGCCAGCTCAGCCATGGTCTTTTCTCCTTTGTATGCCTGCAGGGCTACCTGGGCTTTGAAAGAAGCGCTGTGTTTTTTTCGTTTGGACATTTTCCCTCCCGATTCCGGACTTGTGGATGTTCATAAAATACACCTTAACTCCTTGTCCAGTTTTTGGGGGGAACTTCACACTTTTTGAAATCCTCTACTGTCGAAATCATCTCGTTATACAACTTGCTCTTGATTCATCTTTGTGATAAAAATAACACGATTGCAAGTATGGAATAATCGCAAGTTCTGTTCCGCGTTGTCACATCCTTTCACGAACCAGCGTAATAATTATATTTCCTCGGAGCTCATTATGCAACTTTCCAAAAAGAACATTCAGCCCATCCCAACCATCTTTCCTGACCCTCACGACATTCTAATGAATGCCCCCATCGGTGTTTTCACATCAACCCCTGAAGGGCGTTATATCGACGTTAACTATACAAAATCCAGGATGCTTGGTTATGAAAGTCCTCAAGAGCTTATGTCTTGCATCACTGACATTGCCTCTCAGGTTTATGCAAATCCTGAAGACCGAATAGAGTTCATGCGTCTTATGGAAAAACACGGGGAGGTGGTTAACCTTGAATGCCGGTTCCAACGCAAGGATGGAACAGAGTTCTGGGTATCCAGAAATGTTCGTGCCCTAAGGGATGAGAAAGGTCATATTTTTGCTTATCAGGGGTTCAATATAGATGTTACTGAACAGAAAGAAGCTGAAAAGACTTTGAGCGAGAGTGAGGATCGCTTCAAGGCATTGCACAACGCTTCATTCGGGGGGATTTTTATTCATGACAAGGGGATTATCCTGGATTGCAACAGAGGTCTTAGTGAGATTACCGGATATGAATATGATGAACTTATCGGTATGGATGGTTTGCTTTTGATTTCTGAAAAATCACGCGAAAATGTAATGAGCAATATCCTTGCGGGTTATGAAAGACCCTATGAAGCATTCGGAGTTCGAAAAAATGGCCAGGAATATCCTCTGCGCCTTGAGGCGAGAAATATACCATATAAGGGTAAACAGGTCAGGGTAGTTGAATTTAGAGACATCACCGACCAGAAAAAGGCTGAACTTGAAGCACAGTACAATAGAGAGCTTCTTGAGCTCATTACTGACAACATGTTTGATCTGGTAGCTCTGACAGATCTAAATGGAAATTTTGAGTTTGCAGGAAAATCTCATTCAATGCTGGGATATGATCATGACTATCTCATAGGCAGAAACGTGCTTGAATTTGTCCATCCTGAGGATCAGCATAGAATAGCCAGTGAATTCAAAGATTTTGTTCAATCAAAAGATGATGGTCGAAAGACTGAATTCCGCTATAGATGCCGGGATGGTACCTATTTATGGCTTGAGACCATTGGCAAAACTGTCCAGCAAACAGACTTTCATCCTGGCAAATTGCTATTCAGTTCACGAGATATAACAAGCAGAAAGCAAAAAGAGGAAGAGCTTAGAAAAAGCAGGCAGGCTCTTGATAAGCAGATACGTCTGCTTAATGGCTTTCTGGAGAATGCCCCTGACATATTAAGTATCAAAAGGCCTGATCTCACAGTTATCAGGTACAACAAAGCAGGATATGAATTCCTGGGAAAAAGCCCTGAAGACGTCCATGGAAACAAGTGTTACGAACTTCTTGGCAGGCAAACAAATTGTGATAACTGCGCCAGTATAGATGCCATAAGGACTAAAAAGCCAGTATTTCGAGAAAAGTATGTTTCTGAGCTGGATACCTATTTCAGTTGCAGAGCTAACCCGGTCATTTCTGAAAATGGCAATATCGAATATATTGTAGAAATAATCAGAGATATTACCGAACGGAAAAGAACTGAAGAAATGCAGAGAATCTTTTTCCAGATGCTGCAAAATTCAGAGCATATAGCGGTATTTAAGGATCCTTCGCTGAAATACGTTCTGATAAACAATGCCTACACGAAGTTAACCGGTCATACCTTGCCACAAGTAATTGGCAAGACAGATAAGGAACTGTTTCAGGGAATTTCAACTCCTGAGCAGATCCAAGAGTATATGGAGAATGACAGGAAAGCCCTTGAGCTGTCTCCAGGAAGATCAATTACCGTTGAAGAGTCCTCATTAGATGAGAAAGGAGAGACAAGAACCTTCATTACAAAAAAATTTCCTGTCCATGATGAGCATAGATTACTTCTTGGGGTAGGAACAATAACTTTTGAGATCACAGACCGTAAGCAGACCGAGTTGGCCCTGTCCAAAAGCCAGAAAATCATGGCTCAAGCAGAGGAATTGACTGGCTTGGGAAGCTGGGAGTGGAACATAAACGACGATAGCTGGGTTTTGTCAGATAACTGGAAAAGAATTCATGGAGTTGCTGATATTCAGCTAACGACGCCTCAGCTTCTCCCAATCGCACATCCTGATGACAAAATTGCCATTGAAGATGCTTTTGCCAGGGCGATGGAAAATGGCGAGCCTTATGATATAGAGCACCGTATTATCCGTCAGGATACAGGGGATGTAAGGTATGTCCATGCCAGAGGAATGGTTGAGATGGATGATAACGGCAAACCTGAATTTATGATCGGTGCAGTTCAGGATATTACTAAACTAAAACAAGCTCAAAATTTACTTGTTGAAAGTGAAGCACGATTCAGATCTCTTTTTGAAAATTCTCCTATTGCGTATCAATCTCTAAATGAAGATGGTCAATATATTGATGTAAATGATAGATTATGTGAATTGCTTGGTTACGAGCGCTTTGAGATTTTGGGTAGGGATTTTGGTGAGTTATGGTCGAAGCGGACCAGATATATCTATCCTGAAACATTTGAGGAATTCAAATATACCGGGTGTGTCAAAGGAGAGTTGGAGCTGATCCATAAAAGCGGCTCCCCGTTTTTTGTCTTGCTTGAGGGTAGAACCCAACGTGATTCTGAAGGAAAATTCATAAGAACTCATTGTATTTTGTCTGACATAACAGAACGAAAAAAGGCCGAAGAGGAAATTAAGAACATCAACCAGCAGCTTGAAAAGGTAAACGCTGAAAAGGACAAGCTATTTTCCATTATTGCCCATGATCTCAAATCCCCTATTTCCGGTATATACAGCACATCGCAAATCCTTGCCCAGGAAGCAGGATCCATTTCCCAGGAAGATATCAGTCTCATATCAGCTGAAATGCTGAAGAGTTCGAAAAACGCACTGGAACTTCTTAATGACTTGATGCAATGGGCACGTATGAGCCAGGGAGGCATGAATTTCAGCCCTGAAAAATGCAATCTTCATGAAATTATTATCCAAATTCTAAGTACTGCCAGAGATTTGGCTGAAAAGAAGGGGATTTTTATTAAATACGATATCCCCCAGGATATTTTAGTGCTGGCTGATCAGCCAATGTTGAGCACCATAGTTCGTAATCTGGTCTTCAATGCAGTCAAGTTTACAAATCCTGGTGGCAATATATCTGTAACCGCAAGGAAGGCTGGATCAGATGTTGAAGTCTGTGTCCAAGATGACGGAATAGGTATGAATGAAGCTATTCTATCTTCGGTTTTTTCTGTTGATAAAAGCAAAAGACAATATGGAACAGACGGGGAAAAAGGCACAGGTCTGGGGCTTATCCTTTGCAAAGAGTTTGTGGAGAAGCATGGTGGTAAAATCTGGGTTGAAAGTGAGCCTGGCAAAGGAACAAGCGTATATCTCATCTTGCCGAGCAAGTCAGGTCAAAAATGACATAGATAATCACTATAGAATCAAATCACGCATGAGATTAAAAGTAATCCGATATATTTTTATTTTGCCATAGGTTTGGTTGATCGGCTTTATATCTAAGGAGATATTAATGACAAGCACAGACAAATTATATGAAGCTCCTTTTACGGACAGGCATGCCTTCCGTTCCATCCTTATAGCAGATGATGACCCTGAATATATATTGATCATTGAAAAGATCCTGACTTCTGCCGGTTACAGGGTTCTCAGAGCTGAAACGGGCTTTGAATGTTTAGAGCTGATTCCCGTAAAGAAACCTGATCTGGTATTGCTGGATGTCAATCTTCCAGATGCCAGCGGCTTTGATATTTGCATGCAGGTCAAGGCTGATCCGGATATTGCAGATACTCATATCCTTTTTTTGTCCGGGGTAAAGACCAGTCCTGAAGATCAGGCCCAAGGTCTGCGAGCCGGTGCTGACGGATATTTAACAAAACCGGTCCATAAAGAACTGTTACTTGCCCGAATAGAAGCTGTAATGCGCATTGTTCAGGCTGAGGAAAAGTTGAGGCAAAGTGAGCAAAGACTTGTTGCTGCGCAGAGAATGGCAAAAATTGGGGACTTTATCTGGGATATGGAAGTTAGGGAAGTAAGCTGGTCTGATGCTATGTGTGATTTTTTGCAGTACGAAAAGTCTGAAATCAGCGATCCGGCTTCTCATAAAAAGATTTTTCACCCGGAAGATATGGAATCAATATTCCATTGGTTTAATGAGTGTATCACATCCGGAAGCCGAGAACTAAGACCTGAAGTATTCAGGATTATCCGCAAGGATGGAAAGGTTTTATCCGTAAGGACCACAGGCATTATACAGTACAGACAGAGTAAAGCTCCCCTGGTTTTTGCTACAGTCCAGGATATATCAGAATACAGGCAACTTGAAGATACACTGAAGCAAAACGAAGAACGCTTTCAAAAAATGTTGTCCATGCTTCCGGATATGATTTCTATACATGATTCGGACATGAACATTATCTACAGCAACTGGCAGGGTTTTGCAGCCGTTCCCCCGGAAAAAAGGAAGCTAAATACCAAATGTTACCGCACATACAGGGGCTATGATGATATATGTCCTGACTGTAAAGCCGCATCTGTGCTTAAGACCAAAAAAGCATTTCGTGCTGAGGCTGAACTGCCTGACGGTACATGGGTTGATGTGCGGGTAATACCTTTGTTGGATCAAGCTAATAATGTTGAGTTTTTTCTGGAGTGGGTAAGGGACATAACCGAGCAGAAGCAAGCTGAGCAATCTTTGCAGGCAGCAATGCAGGAAGCTGAAGAAGGCAGACAAACTTTTGAGGCATTGATGAAGTATATCCCGCTGGGTATAACCATTGCTGACTCTGACATGAGATTGCAGCAGGTCAGTCGTCATGGCCTGGAGATGATGGGCTGGCCCTTGGAAAGACACATTGGTTTGTCGGTGGAGCAGATTCTGGACGAATGGGAGGTTTACCTGTCTGATGGCGTGACAAAGGCAAAGACAGAGGAGTTACCTTTGCCAAAGGCTGTTATGGACGGAGAAACCGTTTTGGGGCAGGAGATTGTGCAGCGTCATGCGGATGGCCGGGTTATTCCACTGATTTGCGATGCAGGTCCAATCCTTGACGCAGATAATCGAATCACTGGTGGTATAGTTGCCTGGCAGGATATCACAGAACGTAAACGCATCCAGGAGGCACTTCAAGAAAGTGAGGCCAAGGTTCGCAGAAAGCTTGCCGCAATACTTCAGCCGGAAGGTTATATTGGGACGCTTGAATTGAGCGATATCCTGGATGTAAAGAGTGTGCAGGCCTTCATGGAAGAATTCTATGCCTTAACAAATATAGGTGTTGCTATTATTGACCTAAGGGGTAACATTCTTGTTTCCACAGGCTGGCAGGACATATGCACAAAATTTCATCGTGTGAATCCTGAAACCCGCCGAAACTGTCTGGAAAGCGACTTGATCCTTTCCAAAGGAATAACTCCCGGTGAATACAAGCTCTATAAATGCAAGAACAACATGTGGGATGTTGCTACCCCTATTGTAGTGGGCGACAACCACTTGGGCAACTTGTTTATCGGACAGTTTTTTTTCAAGGAAGAAGAACTGGACGAGGATTTTTTTCGAGCCCAGGCCAGGAAGTACGGATTTGATGAGGATAAGTACATCAATGCCCTTTATAAAGTCCCACGCTGGTCCCGAAAAACTGTGGACTTGGTAACGCAGTTTTATACACGCTTTGCCTCTCTTATTGCCAAACTTAGCTTGAGCAATCTCCAACTGGCAAGAAGTTTAAATACAGAACAAAAGGCCAAGGAGCAGGCCGAATCCGCCAACCAAGCCAAGTCCGAATTCCTGGCCAATATGAGCCATGAGATTCGCACACCTTTGAACGGAATAATGGGCATGATGCAGTTGTTATCATCAACAGGCCTTAAGCAGGATCAGGAGGAGCTGGTCAATTTGGGGAATATTTCAGCCAGGAGGCTGACTCAACTTTTATCCGATATCCTTGATCTTTCCAGTATTGATGCCGGCAAAATGATAATCCGGGAAAATGAAATCAACCTTAAAAGTATTTGTGACTCTTTGAATGATCTCTTTGTAATTCCAGCCAGTGAGAAAGAGCTCTCTTTGGATTTTTTTATTGATTATTCGCTCCCAGAAACGCTCATCGGAGACGACACAAGGGTGCAGCAGGTTCTTTTCAACCTTGTGGGCAATGCAGTTAAATTTACTGACAGCGGGAGTGTAAGCGTGAATATATCTCCAGCATCACAGTCTGATAATGACCATAAGCGTATTTTATTCTCCATTACTGACACTGGTACGGGCATCCCTGAAGACAAGTTAGACAAGCTGTTTCAGCCTTTTTCCCAGGTAGATGGCACTATGACCAGGCAGTATCAAGGTGCTGGTCTTGGTTTGGTCATAGTTCGACGGCTGGTGAGCATAATGAACGGAAACATCTCTGTGGAAAGCGAGCCAGGCCAGGGAACAACTGTACATGTGGCATTGCCCTTCAAAATGTTAAAAAAGGAAAATTTTCAGATTGCCGAGAAAACAAATCAATCATTTAGAAAAGCAGGCAGTCTAAATATCCTCCTGGCTGAAGATGATCCGCTGAACCAGGTATTTATCAAAAGAATACTTGAAAAAGACGGACAAACAGTGACCCTGGCCAAGAACGGCAAGGAAGCTGTGGATATGTTGCAGGAAAAGGAATTCGACTGCATCCTTATGGACATTCAAATGCCGGTCATGACCGGGGTGGAGGCAACAAAGGCAATCCGAGAGTCAACTACCATAGGCCCAAAGAAAGATATTCCCATTATCGCAGTAACCGCCCATACCCAGCCCGGTGACAGGGAAAGGTTCCTGGAGTCCGGGATGGATGATTATATAGGAAAACCTGTTAATCTGGAGGACTTTCACAGGGTATTCAGCAAGTTCTTTGGAGAGGAAAAAATACAGACTTGATTTTTGCAATCCGGCTATCTTGCTGGGGTAGTTCTGGCTATGATTTCTGAACACTGTGAAGACAAGGCTTGACAATTTAGGCAGATTTGGACTTCTGTAAATGAATGCACGTAGGCTTCAATAAACTTAAATCATGTATATCATGTCGGTTGGAATAATACTTGGATATTTTGTAACAACTTGTTAGCTAAATCAGAGAGGAAGTATGCCCATAATAATCAGAACAGCTTTCAATAATCAGGAATGGTGCGGTCATTGCCAACACGCAGACCGGGACAGAAGGCTATTTCAGTGCAAAAACGATGTTGTGAAGACTGGGTATAAAATCAATAAAAAAGGGGTATGCCAAGCTACATGTTGGGAATCTACATTATGCACGGAATATTGGTGGAAAAGTGCTGTAGGCGAATTCAGCGAACGAGCCGAAGGAAAAGCATATTTTGTTTATAGAGACACCGATAGTACATTAGTATTATGGGGTCGTTCAACAATTACAGAAAGAGACGGTAGCTATCTTTATTTCAAAAAGTTCAAACCACTAAATGAGAAAAAGGCAATAAAAGGCCTTACCTATAAGGAACTTGAAAGTATTGGTGTGCCAGGCTGGGGAGCTGGAACATTTAGATACATTAGTGAGGAAACAGCAGATTTGCTGGATATAATTATTAAAGAAGGGAGCTACTATTTCGACGACCCAGCAGAACCTTTTTCTGATATCGAAGGCAGAAGAAATCTAAAAAAACATTTGAAACTAGAAAGGTCTTCGCGCTTAGTTAAAGAGTTCAAAGCATCGCTATCTAGTTACAAGTGTGAAGTATGCGGATTTGATTTTGGTGAAAAATATGGGCATCTTGGTTATGGATTTATTGAGGCGCATCATAACAAACCACTTGCATCATTAAAAAAGCAAACAATAACGACCATTAACGATTTGTCAGCGTTGTGTTCAAACTGCCATAGAATGCTACATAGAAGTAATCCGCCAATTAGCATCAAAGAGTTGGCAAAGTTAATGAAAGAAAATAGCTAACAAAACCATCCAGCGGACGCGCCAAAGGCGCGCGCCGCTGATGGTTGGCGTTAGCCAAAGATAAAATGAGAACCAGCATACTGAAAAATGTCCGAACAGCATTAAGAGAACACGCTGTTCCATCAGATGCCGTAGTGTTGCAGCGTTTTTTCAAAACCGGTCCAGGAGAATATGGTGAAGGCGACAGGTTTCTCGGCATTCGTGTTCCGGCGACACGTCGTATTGCTCGCAAATATCAAGACCTACCCACAACCGATGTTTTAGCCCTGATCCAATCGGAGATTCATGAAGAAAGGCTCCTTGCATTGATAATCCTTGCTCAGAAATTCAAGAAAGGTACCCCCGACGAACAGACAGAGATTTATCGATTATACATGGGTCAAACTCGGCACATTAATAACTGGGATCTTGTTGATACATCTGCCGAGCACATTGTCGGTGCTTATCTGGAACATAGATCACGCAAGCCATTATACACACTTGCACACTCAGCATCCATATGGGAGCGCCGCATTGCGATCATGTCCACATTTCATTTTATCAAGAATGATGAGTATGATGAAACCCTCAAAGTCGCCGAAATGTTTGTTTCCGACAAAGAAGACTTAATTCATAAAGCGGTCGGATGGATGTTGAGAGAGGTCGGCAAGCGAGACAAGAATACGGAAGAAGCTTTTTTGAAGAAACACTATCGAAACATGCCTCGCACCATGTTGAGATACGCGATTGAGAAATTCCCAGAGGATACTCGCCAGCAGTATCTGAAGGGCACACTGAAATAATGGATAGCTAACAAGAGGCTATAGTGGGTATCTTCGCTAACGCGCCGAACCCACAGCCTTAACGTTATACAAACCTCCGGCTTTCTGGGGTAGTCCAGCCCCCTGAATTTTGAAGACTACCTGCCTCCCGGAGCTGCTGAGCCAGCTGTTCATGCTCCGGGTTTAGGCAGGATATCTGGCCATGCAGCTGCCATTATTCCCACTCCAGTCACAATATATTTCTTGTAACTTCCCCCCAAGGCAGTGTAATGTCCAGTTAAGGGCAGAACTCTGGCCTGTCTCGCAAGTCAACACCCTGGACACAAGCTAAAGTGCCAACTACTGCCAACCATGTTGGCGCAAACTTAAGAGTCAGTTCTGTTGGCAATGTTGACAATATGCTGTTATTTAATGGCTTTATTGTGTGGCATAGATAGTGCTTAATAATTGAGAAATATCAACACTCAACCACGGAGGGTTGTTATGAAAAAATGGAGTGTGAAGATATCAGGAATCGCAGTAATGGCAGGACTTTTTTGTCTTATGGCCATGGGGACAGCTGAGGCTTATGACCAAGATGATCTTGATAGATTGCTGTATACGAATCTCTGCTTTGGATGCAACCTGGAAGGGGCTTCCTTGGCCAAGGCCAATCTGAGAGGGGCCACCCTGCTCAGGACTAATCTGAGAGGGGCCAACCTGATCGGGGCCGACCTGAGCCGGGCCTTCCTGAGCAAGGCCAACCTGAGAGGGGCCGATTTGGGGGGGGCCGATCTGAGGGAGGCAGATCTGGTCGAGGCCGATCTGTTCGGGGCCAACCTGAGAGGGGCCGATCTGTTCGGGGCCAACCTGAGAGGGGCCGATCTGAGGGAGGCCGATCTGTCCGGGGCCAGCCTGTCCGCGGCCAAACTGACCGGAGCCGACCTGTCGGGTTCCACCTGGACCGACGGCAGGAGATGCGCTGGGGGCTCAATTGGTCGGTGCTGGTGACGTTCTGAACATTCAACAACACACGGAGAAAGAACATGCTAAGTATTGTCAGAATGACCATTGTGACCCTGGTCTTTATGCTCTGCCTGACCGGACTGGTCATGTCCGACGAAGCCCAGGCCCAGCGGTTAGTGGACAATGGGAACGGGACGGTGACGGACAATGGCAGAGGCCTGATGTGGCAGAAGACAACTGTCGTACGCATGAACTGGGATGATGCCATGAGCTATGCTTCCAGCCTTGCGATGGGCGGGCATACTGGATGGCGGTTGCCAACAATGTTTGAATTAGCGGAACTGTATCATTCGGATTGCAAAAATTTAATGGACGTGCAAAATAGACTTTACTGGTCCTCTACTACCGACCCCTTCTATACAAACACGGCATGGCTCGTCTACTTCTACAACGGCTACTTTTACAGCTACTTTAAGTACAATACCTACTATGTACGTGCCGTGCGCTGGGCACAGTGAGGGTGACTTGGTTATTCGGATCAATTGTTCCCTCAAGTCTCTTTTTAAGAGTAAGAAATGAAAAAACTATTTCTGACCACCATCCTGGCCCTGGCCTTACTGTTCATGGCAACGCCCAACCTTCACGCCGTCACTGGCACTTACATTGATTGCATCCACGGCTGCCCCGACCTGATTGACTGCAACAACTGCTGCAACGAAACGTTCAGGAGCATCCTGTGGGCCTGCGACGAGAAACGGGACCAATGCGAGGCTCTGTGCCCGCCGGGCGTCATGTATTGTCTTGACGCTTGCGTGATGACCAGAAACGATTGCCTGGGGCACTGACAGTTGCCCACACATAACCCCATTTTCAAGGACCTCTTTTCATATTTTGCATCAAAATTCGATAAACAATGAAGCCGCCATGGAGAAGCAAAAGCGCCCGCCAGAGGCTGGTGGTTCCGGGTTTTCCGTCGCTTTTTCGAACTAGATGGCCGTCCATGAACCCATCGTAAGAACAGCTTCACGTAGTGTCGGCTCTTGCTCTGATGGCTACAAAGGTGTCTTTGCAGTCGCATACACATAGATACTGGCTACTATTAATTTACAATTCCCCAAGCCATCTGTGCCAATCATTATTTTTGCCATTTTATTTTCAGCAATTATTTCCCAGCATAGAAATTAAAAAAATGGCCGTAAATATTGAACTTTAAGTCATTTTTTTCAAAAATACCAAAAACAACCTTTATGGTTGTTTACAAATATTTGTGAATATGGTAACAAAGTAATTGATTAATGTCCACTAAAATGATGATAGTTGATTGGTGCTCAATTGATATTTATCCGGTGTTATGCACTATTCTCAAAGGTAAGGAGTAGAGAAATGACTTGTGGAAAGAACTTAGCCCATGGTCTAAATTGTGATGTTATCCTGCCAGCTTCACTTACGGAGCACTTTCGAAATAATCCTGCACCCTTCTTCATCTCTAACACTAAAGGGCAATTCTTCTTTGCGAGGAATTCTTTTGCCCGTATGCTCAGTTATCCTTCTTCGGACTACATTATACCCTTGCTCTTATTTTTTCGTAGAAACCATGTCCTTATGTGGAGTTGATTATGACCAGACATTCCAAAAAAAATATGTCTAACCAAATCATCTTTCAAAATCCTCAAGACATTTTGATGAACGCTCCAGTTGGTTTTTTTACTACCACACCAGATGGTCGTTACCTGTCAGTTAACAATACCCTTGCCCAGATGCATGGTTATGATTCTCCCCGCCATTTGATGGATTCCGTATTCGACATTGCCGCTCAAATCTATGTAGACCCTGCTGACCAGGATAATCTTAAACGCTTGCTGGAGAAATACGGCAAAGTCACAAACTTTGAGTGTAGACTAAGCCATAGAAGCGGCAGGCATTTCTGGGTGTCTGAAAATATCAATGTGATAAAAGATGAAGACGGAAATACCCTCGGCTACCAGGGCTTTAATCAGGACATCACTGAGCGCAAGCAGGCTGAAGAGGCTCTCAGTCAGGCCCAAAAAAGGCTTCAGTCCGTTATCGACAGTATGAGTGAGGGGCTTTATATCATGGACAGGGAGGGCAGAATTGTCTTTTCCAACCCGACAGTCGCATCGATTCTGGGGTATAGTCAGGAAGAGCTGCTGGGCAGCGAGGCCCATGACCTGTTTCACTATCACTTTGATGAAGAAGGATATAGAAGTACCCTTGAAGAGTGTCCCTTTTTCCGCAAGGTAAGCAGGGGAGAGGAGTATAGAGCTGAGGAATACTTTCAGCAAAAAGACGGCCAGGTATTTCCAGTGGAGGTTTTTGCTGCTCCCATGCAGGAAGATGAACAGGGAGGTATGTCGGTTGTGGTGTTCAGCGATATAACCCAGCGCATGCAGACGGAACAGGCGCTTCGTGAGAGCGAGGAACATTTCCGAACGTTGTTCAAGGATACCCCTGTCTCCATGATCATCCAGGAACCGGACAGCGGCGAGATCATCGATGCCAATCCCGTGGCTTGGCTCCAGTACGGTCTCTCATCCTTAGACGAACTCAAAAACCATGAGTTCTGGCTGGAACCCCCTTACTCACTTGCCGATGCCCAGGCCTGGATGCGCAAGGCCGACCAGGAAGGAACCCAGCAGTTCGAGTGGTGTAGCCGGAAGAAAAACGGCAATCTGCTTTGGGAGCAGGTGCAGTTAACCCCGATTGCATTCCTGGGCCAAACAGCAATCCTGGTTACAGGCATCGACATCACCACGCGCAAGCAGGCCGAGGATGAGTTGATGTTTCGAAATGTCTTGATGAAAACTCAACTGGAAACTTCACCGGACGGTATTCTTGTTGTTGATGAGAATGATAAAATTATATTTTTCAATCAGCATTTTGCCGACATTTGGGGGATACCTGATAGAGTTATGGCTTTGCAGTCAGGAAAAATAGCATTGGAATATGTCCTTCCTCAACTTACCAATTCAGATGAATTTGTTAGGCGGATTCAGGATCTTAATGAAAACAGACAGGAAAAAAGTTTCGAAGAAATTGCCTTAACAGATGGAAAAATACTTGAACGCTATTCATCACCCATGTTTGGTTCTAATGATGAATATTATGGCAGAATCTGGTATTACCGAAACATTACGGACCGCAAAAAGATCGAGTTGGCCCTGTCCAAAAGCCAAAAAATCATGGCTCAAGCAGAGAAATTGGCTGGCTTGGGAAGCTGGGAATGGGATACCAAAAACGATACATGGCTTTTGTCAGACAACTGGAAAAGAATTCATGGATATAACCAGACCCAGCTAACCACATCTGAGCTGTTTACAATAGGACACCCTGAAGACATACCTGCAATTAAAAAGGCTATTGCCGGGGCGATAGAGAAAGATGAACCGTATGACATTGAATTCCGCATTATCCGTCAGGATACAGGCGAGGTCAGATATATTCATACCATGGGAAAGGTTGAGTATGAAGGTACTGGCCAACCAAAGGTCCTGACTGGTGCAGCCCAGGACATAACCGACCGGAAAAAGGCCGAAGAGGAAATTAAGAACATCAACCAGCAGCTTGAAAAGGTAAACGCTGAAAAGGACAAGCTATTTTCTATTATTTCCCATGATCTCAAATCCCCTATTTCCGGTATATACAGCACATCGCAACTCCTTGCCCAGGAAGCAGGATCCATTTCCCAGGAAGATATCAGTCTCATATCAGCTGAAATGCTGAAGAGTTCGAAAAACGCACTGGAACTTCTTAATGACTTGATGCAATGGGCACGTATGAGCCAGGGAGGCATGAATTTCAGCCCTGAAAAATGCAATCTTCATGAAATTATTATCCAAATTCTAAGTACTGCCAGAGATTTGGCTGAAAAGAAGGGGATTTTTATTAAGTACGATATCCCCCAGGATATTTTAGTGCTGGCTGATCAGCCAATGTTGAGCACCATAGTTCGTAATCTGGTCTTCAATGCAGTCAAGTTTACAAATCAAGGCGGTAATATTTCTATAACCGCAGAAAAGAAAGACTCAGATGTGGAAATCTGTGTCCAGGATGACGGAATAGGTATGAATGACATTGTACTTTCATCAATTTTTACTGTTGATAAAATTAAAAGGCAGCTTGGGACTGACGGGGAAAAAGGTACAGGCCTGGGGCTTATCCTGTGCAAAGAATTCGTGGAGAAGCATGGGGGTAAAATCTGGGTTGAAAGTGAGCCTGGCACAGGAACAAGGGTATATTTTACTTTGTCGCGATATCATTAATGGCGAGTTGATTAAACAAGCAAGGATAGTTGCCATATGAAATACTTTCCTGACGGAGTCTCTCTAAAAACTGGATTGGTAGTATTTTTCGCTTTTACCACAGTATTTGCTTGCGGCCTGGTGGCTCTGCTTTCATTTCATAATTCTCGCCAGGCCTTGGGTGTTATGTCCCAAGAGTTGCGTGGAGAAATCACCGGGCATATCAGCCAGCACGTACAGAACTATCTGACTGTTCCCCAGTTGATCAATAAGAACAATGCCCGGACCATTGGACTGGAAATGGGAGGTATTGCAGATCAGGAAACCCTGATTGCCCGTTTTGTTGATCAGGTGGAACTGTTTCCTACGATCACCAGCATATATTTCGGAAATAACCTGGGAGGCCTGGCCAACAGTGGCCGTGAACCTCTGGACGATTCCCGCTACATCATTGTTACGGACAGTTTCCAATCCGGAACTTTCCGCAAAATCTCCCTGGATTCCCACGCAAGCCCAGGCCGGGAACTGGCCGTTGTGCATGATTACGACGCCAGGACCAGACCCTGGTATGTCCTGGCACGGGACGAGGGCGGACCGGTCTACAGCGACATTTATATCGTTTTTACCGGGCACGATATGTCACTGGCTGTAAGCCGTCCTGTCTATGACAGGCAGGGAGAGTTTCTGGGGGTAGTCTCTGTGGACCTTTTCCTCTCTCATCTTTCCAATTTTCTCAAGGGGCTCAGCATCGGAAAATCTGGGCAGGCCTTTATCATGGAGCGTTCAGGGGATCTGGTGGCCTGTTCAAAAAGCCCAGTCCTTATTGTTGATGAGGACCCGTCCCTGAGTAGCAGGGTGCACGGGGTTGAGAGTGAAGATCCTGCTGTTCGAGGGGCTGTCAGAGCCTTAATGGACAGGTTTGATGATCTCGAATCAATCAGTGGAAAACACTATCTTGATTACGAAGTAAATGGGCAGAAATATTTATTGCAGACAACCTCGCTTAGAGTTGAACCCGGTATTGACTGGCTAATGGTGGTTTCCGTGCCTGAATCCGATTTCATGGCCGGGATCGTGACTCAAAACAGGATCACTATCTTGCTGACCTCGGGCGTCCTGGCCCTGATTCTTTTAATCGGGACATTTATGGCCAGGGGAATTACCAGACCCGTCAGCCTGCTGGATGAGGCATCACGCAACTTGGCCTCAGGTTCGCTGTCAGAGAAAATTCCAGAACGATCCTGGTTTTTGGAAGTCCGCAACCTGACCAGGTCCTTCAACCAGATGTCTGAAAAACTTTTTGATACCATTGACAAGCTCAATAACGAATTAAAAGAACACAGGCAGACCGGGATGGCGCTCAGGGAAAGTGAGGAACGCTACCGGGAACTGGTGGAGAATGCCAACAGCATTATCCTGCGTATGGACAAGAATGGAGTGGTCACCTTCTTCAACGAGTTTGCTCAACGCTTTTTTGGATACAAGCATAATGAGATCATTGGCCGTAACGTGATAGGAACGATAGTTCCTGTGGCAGATGCCTCCGGCAAGGACCTCCGAAGCATGATCGTTGAAATAGGGCAGCATCCAGAGCTATTTGAAAGCAATGAAAACGAGAATATGCTCAAGGACGGTTCAAGAGTCTGGATTACCTGGACGAACAAAGCCCTGCTGGACGCTTCGGGCAATGTCAGGGAGGTCCTGTGTGTGGGCAAGGATGTCACAGAATTCAGACAGGCCCAGAAAGCCCTGGAGGAAAGTGAGGAACGCTTTCGTGTTCTGTTCAGGGAAAACCCTGACCCGCTCTTTATATGGCGAATGGACGACAGCCTGTTTGATGTCAATGACGCCGCCTGCCGACTCCTCGGATACACCCGTGAGGAACTGCTGGGCATGAACCTGGCGGATATCCAGGCGCCATCTATTCAAGGCCGCCGAGGAACGATCATTGAGAAGGAAATACTTTTATCCACCTTTGAAAGTCTTGATCTGCACAAAAACGGCAGAGAAATACCTGTGGAGGTCATCACTGCACCTATCCGTCTGCATGGCGAAGCTTATGCTCTATCCGCAGCTCGCGATATTACTGATCGTAAGCTTGCTGAAACCGCCCTGGAAAAGGCCAAGAATGAAGCCGAAGCTGCCAACCGGGCCAAGAGCGAATTCCTGGCAAACATGAGCCATGAGATCCGCACCCCGCTGAACGGAATAATGGGCATGATGCAGCTATTATCAGCAACAGGGCTGAATTCCGAACAACAAGAACTGGTCAATCTGGGGAATATTTCAGCCAAGAGACTTACTCAACTTTTATCCGACATTTTGGACCTTTCCAGTATTGAAGCCGAAAAGATGATTATTCGGGAACATGAATTCAGCCTGAATGATATATGTTCTTCAATAAAAGACCTGTTTTTGATTCCTGCCAGAGACAAAGGAATAGACTATGACTGTTCTCTTGACTCTTCCCTTCCTGCAAAAATTATCGGCGACGATACAAGGCTGCAGCAGATCCTTTTCAACCTTGTGGGCAATGCTGTAAAATTTACTGAGGATGGCAGTGCCAGTCTCAGTATATCTCCAGTATCTCAATCTAATAGTGGTCATAATCGTATTTTATTTTCCATTACTGATACCGGTACAGGCATCTCTGAAGACAAGTTAGACAATTTATTTAAGCCATTTTCCCAGGCGGACGGCACAATGACCAGGCAGCATCAGGGTGCAGGTCTTGGCCTGGTCTTAGTTAACCGATTAGTGAATATGATGGGCGGAAACATTTCAATAGAAAGCGAACCCGGTGAAGGAACCACCGTGCACGTGGTTCTGCCCTTCAAGATACCTGAAAAGACACTTTCTCAGGATGTTCAGGCGACAGTTCAACCAGCCGGAAAATCAGGCGGTCTGCATATCCTTCTGGCTGAAGATGATTCCTTGAATCAGATATTCATCAAAAGAATGCTAGGGAAAGACGGACAAAAAGTGACCTTGGCCAACAATGGTAAGGAAGCTGTGGATATGCTTCATGAACAGACGTTCGACTGCATCCTTATGGACATTCAAATGCCGGTCATGACCGGGGTGGAGGCAACAAAGGCCATCCGGGAGTCAACTACCATAGGGGCAAAGAAAGATATTCCCATTATCGCAGTAACCGCCCATACCCAGCCCGGTGACAAGGAAAGATTCCTGGAGGCCGGGATGGATGATTATATAGGAAAACCTGTTAATCTGGAGGACTTTCACAGGGTATTCAGCAAGTTCTTTGGAGAGGAAAAAATACAGGCCTGATTTTGACAATCCGGCTATCTTTCTGTAGTAGTCCTGGCCCATGATTTCTGAAGACTGGCAAATCAAGTCTTGACAATTCAGGCAGATTTGGACTTTTGTCACTTAATGCACGTAGTCTTGACTCCATGTATCATAAGCCGGGCCACTCAAATCATCCTGTCAAAATACAGCTATGACTGCCTCCACCCCCACTCTAGTCACAATATACTTCTTGTAACTTCCCCATAAGTCAGTGTAATGTCCAGCTAAGGACAAAACCAATCCTCTCTTGCAATTCAACACCCTGGACCACAAGAAAAAGTGCCAACTGCTGCCAACCATGTTGGCGCAAACTTAAGAGTCAATCCTGTTGGCAATGCTGGTAATATACTGATATTTAATGGCTTTATTGTGTGGCATAGATAGTGCTTATTAATTGAGAATTATCAACACTCAACCACGGAGAAAGGTTATGAAAAAGTGGAGTGTGAAGTTTTTTAGCATTGTGGCTGTGGCTGCCTTGGTCTGCCTGTTGGGCATGGGGCAGGCCGGAGCTTATGACCTTGAAAAACTGCTGAATACGGGTTCGTGCAGTGCCTGCAACCTATCCGGAGCCAACCTTTCCGGGATCGACTTGAGAGGGGGCGACCTGTCCGGAGCCAACTTTTCCTCGGCCGACTTGATGGGTGCCGATCTGTCTGGAGCCAACCTTTCAGGGGCCAAACTGCTTAGGGCCAATCTCACAGGGGCCGATCTGACAGGAGCCGATCTGAGCGGAGCCAACCTTTCAGGAGCCAAACTGTTTACGGCCGATCTGAGAGGAGCCAATCTGACAGGGGCCGATTTGAGCAATGCCGATCTGAGGAGGGCCAAGTGGACCGACGGCAGGCGATGCGAAGGGGTGTCATTTGGTGAGTGCAACTGAGCGCTCTGAGCATTCGACAACACACAAAAGTGCCAACTGCTGCCAACCATGTTGGCGCAAACTTAAGAGTCAATCCTGTTGGCAATACTGGTAATATGCTGTTATTTAATGGCTTTATTGTGTGGCATAGATATTGGTCCCTGACCACTTACCAAAGGAGAAACTTATGCGAGTTTTCTGGAAATGCCTTCTGCTGGTCCTGGCTACG
>NZ_JYNP01000073.1 GCF_000934755.1 Desulfonatronovibrio magnus | reverse complement strand
ATCAAGGTGCAATTTTTTACTGACGACATCTTAAATTCTTTGATACGGTTCTTCCAGATTACGAGGGGGAAGGACCTTGCCAGACAAAAAATACTATATACGAGGCCGTCATATAGGCGATGATGACCTGGATATGATCCGGGCTGTCATTGCCGATCATTGGGACAAAGGCCGATCCGCCATCTCAAGAATCCTTTGTCAGAAATGGGATTGGCGGCAGGCTAACGGTCTTTTAAAGGAACGCGGCTGCCGGGTCCTGCTTCTCACGCTTGAAAAGAAAGAAGAAATCAAGCTGCCTCCCCGGATGTGGGAGAGCTTCAGGTTTCCCAAGCGGGCCGACCGCCGGGAATATGCACACGATACCACTCCACTATGTGGCACGGTCTCCGATTTTGGCTCATTGACAATCAAAACAACCTGTCCCTACTTTCTACTTGTGGTTGCTGGGTTGAGAGGAATGTAGCGAAATGTGGTGAAAATGTCAACTAATCAACCTGTCCCCACTTTCTAATAATTCTGTATCCGGCAGTTTCTGAGAGTATTTTTTCCCGTTAGCATCCTGGCGATGACGTGTCCTGCCGAAAAAAAAAAGCTCCGGCGTAACGCGGATTATTCAGAATTCTCAGGGCTTGTGAGGTAAGAAGTGGCCCCCATAATATATGATCTTTGTTGACCTTTTTTTGAGCATAACTGGGAAAGTTCAGTCCCTGCTCCCGGAATGCTTTGACTGTGGCCGAGGCAGAACCGGTACGATTAAACGTTTCGAAAAAAAGCCTCAGGCTTTCCTGGACCTGCTGGTCTGGATGAAGTCTGACCTTTTTATCCGGTCCATACTCAAAGCCCACAGGGAGCCTGACTGCAAGTTCTCCGCGCCTGGCTTTGTTCAGAATACCGCCATGAAGTCTTGCCTTGAGCACATGCAGTTCAGCTTCGGACATGGTCCCCTTGAGACCCAGCAAAAGCCGGTCATTGAAATGGGCCGGGTCATAGAGTCCGTCCTCGTCAAGAATCAGGGTGTCGGATAGGGCGCACATTTCAAGAAGGCGGTGCCAATCTGTGCAGTTGCGCGCAAGCCTGCTCACCTCCAGCCCGATAACGATACCGACAAGCCCCAATCCCACATCCGTCACTAACTTTTTAAAACCCATCCGGTCTGCTGCTGAAGCTCCTGATTGGCCCAGATCATTGTCCACGACCACAAGTTGCTCCAGGGTCCATCCAAGCTGCACAGCACGCTGGCGAAGGGCGTATTGACGCTTTGTACTCTCCGTGTTTTCCACCACCTGCCGCAGAGTAGACTGTCTCACGTACAGATAGGCGCTGCGTCTCAGGTGTTGTGACTTAATTTTTCCCTGCGTATCCTGCATTATAGCTCCTCCTTGTGAATGGCCCCCACCATTGCTGCCAGGAGCATTACTATTTCCTCACAGTTTGCCGGCAGGTTTGAAACAGGTTGCGGTGCAGGAGATGTTGCTTCTGCATTCTGGTCGTATTCCTGACATTTGCCGGCCCAGACAGCCATGCCCTGGGCTCTTAACACAGCCATACCCCACCTTCTTGCTATTTGTTGACTCCCAAGGTTTATAGAGCGAATTTCCTCGTAATATCGGGTCAAAGGACAATCTTTATTCACTGGCCATCCTGGTCTTTTGCCTGGATTTTCTGTGCCCTTTTTTTTTCTAAACGTCGAACCGCCTTTTCCAGGCTGCGACGATGAATTTTGATGCCAAAGTGCTCTTCAATTTTTTCCAGAAGGGCGGCGGTACTCATGGGCTGTTCTTTTTGGCGGTCTTGCTCAATGAATTCAAGAACTTCTCCTGTGAGCTTATACCCCCCACGAGGACCGCGCTTACGTGGCAGCAGACCACATATCCCCTCCCGCTCAAAGTCAGCTGCGATCTTATAGAAAGATGGTCGCGAAAATCCAAAGGATGAAGCCGCATGGCTTATCGGCTCGCTTTTTTTGTGGACCTTTCGCAACATTTCATACTTGACCTGGACCAAATCCCTGGGGTCAAAAAAATCATTAGTTATGAACAGGGAATCAGTCACAGGGTGGGTGTTGAATGCCCCTGAATCTTTCAGGGATTTTTCCTTGGGGTCTTTAGGATGATTGCCGGGCATTTGCTTCTCCTGGTCAAAGTTGCCTTGTGTTAAGCTTATTATGCCGTAACATTTTTAATGTCAAGGAGAAATGTGCGTTTATTGTGTAATTTCAACAAATTATCTGGCCATAAATATGAGCAAAACAAATGCTGAGATTGAAAATAGGCATAATTAAGTTTACACTGCCGGCATAATTTTATTTACACTGACCGATTTCATGACAAAGACCATCAAGCAAATCAGCAAGCCTTAGCAATGATTCAAAATGCAGAGCACTACGGCCTTGAGCTATAGCAATATAGGGATCTTCCCCCACCACATCAGTCCATGATGCGGGCACCTGCCTCAATTGCTCCGACGAATCATAAAAATATACGCGATGTTTTCCCCAGGATTTACGGTAATCCACGAGCTCAAACTCACAACCGCTCAGGGGATGGAAAGGATGGGTCACACGGAAAGTTCTGTTCTGAAGGTCTTCACTTGCTGTAGTTGATGGATGAGGCCAACCTCTTCATGGAATAAACCCCATCCACCCCGCCAACCGGAGTGAATTTCCTGGTATCCTTGGACCCCAGCAAGTGCTTAACCTGGTCAAACACCTCCTGAACAAAGTCTTTGCCTCCGATCACCCCGGAGTCAGTAAAATACCTGCATCTGTACCTGAACCGGTCAGTCCTGGATATCTTGTAGCCTTTCTTTCTGGCTTTTTCCACGATCTTCTTATCCATGGTCTTGCCTTTCCCGGCATCCACAGCGCCTGTTTCATATACAAACTGCCTGTACTTGCGAACTATCTCCTTGGGATCAAACTCGTTCCATTCCTTCATGCCAAAGTCCAACAATAGCCCGTCTTTATTCCCGGTCTGGGTATGGTAGCCCAGAGAACACCAGCGGTAATCCTCCGGTTTTTTGACAATACCCGCACGAATAGGGTTGAGGTCCACATAAGCCAGCAGGTTAACCAGACTTAACCCGTCCTGAACAATCATACTCTTGAATCTATCCCCCCAGAAAAAGCCTCTGCGGCCATACTTCTTATTGAAATACCTGGTAAATCCCTGCTTAATGTCCTTCACATAAGCCCCCAGGTTAGTCAGGCGCTTGCGGTAATCAGAAACAAGCACCCCGGTGACCTTAAGCTCATCTCCATAATATTTCTGCAGCCTCTCTTTTATCTCTTCATCCGTAGGCTCGGATTCAGGATACATGCGGATTACCAGGTGGAAGTGGTTGCCTAAAAGTGCGAATCCCAGCACGTCAACAAAATAGAGTTGTGACAGCTTTTTGATCAGGCCCAGCAGGAAGTCATTGTCTTTATCTTTTATAGGCAGGCCCTGAAGAGCTGTTCTGGAAACAATATGGTATACGCTTGGCTGATTATCCCGGATAAATCTGGCTATTCTGGGCATGGGGCACCTCCATAAAGGCTTGTGGTTGCTGGGTTGAAACGAATGTAGCGAAACATGGCAAAACAGTCAATCTAAGAACCTGTCCCTTATGTTGCGATGAAGTCGATCTCGCCCTGTCCCAGGCGCAGCTTGAGAAAAGAGGATTGTTCGTCGTAGATTGAGGTCAGGTCGGCGACCTGGTCGTTCAAGCGGGGCGAGAGACTGGTCAGGTACTGGGGGTCCGGCAGGAAGATGTCGATGTCCCGGCTCAACCTGTGCCCGTAGCGCAACATCAGCACGGTCCCGCCGCCCAGGGTCCAGAGGGGGCGCTGGGTCGCGGGCAGGGTCTCCAGACAGCGCAGGGCGCTACGCAGCAGACTTTTCCAGGTCTCGTCGTTCAACAAGCCACTGCTCCACCGCAGGTTTGGGGTCTGTCGGCGCCACCCATGTCCGATAGCAGGCCAGGGCCTGCCCGGCCGGTATATGGCGGCTCCGGAGAAAGCAGTCCAGCCCGTTCAGGGAAACCTCGGTGAACAGGGCGATCAGATGCGCCCTCCAGGGCCGGGCCGGAAGGTCTTCCCTGATCGCGGCAGCCAGACTGTCTGCGTCAATCTCCCCGGGCAGGGAGGCGTTCACCGTGCCCAGCATCAGGGCGTCGGCCATGGGAGGCGGAAGGTGCAAGGTCATGTCGGCCTGCTGATGGAATGTTTGTGAAATCTCTTACAGATGACAACCGGGTTGATCAATCCCTTTTCCATCAGGAAGCAGGAATCCATCACCTGCTTGCCGCACAGGGCCGGGCTGTCCTGGACCGGCAAAATTCAGCGTTGCAGCCTGTTGAGCAGATTGACCATCCTCAAGCATCCCACAGACGAGAGAGCCGTGACCGAAAACGCGAATCCTGGTAACTTCTCAAAAACTCCGGTCAGATTGATCTGGATGCCGGCATACGCCGGCATGACTTCATTGGCACTACGCAGCATTTTCAATTCATTTCGACGAAAGTCGGAATTCAGGTCTTTTCATCATGACTTCAATTGCCCGGAGGTATTGAGAAGGTACAAAATGTCTGTCGCTACCAGGAGGTTTGCCATGACTGCATCTCTACTTTCTTGTCATGGAGGACACGCCGAGACGGCGTGAAAATCTTGTTTCCCCGCCAGGGCGCGGTCCACTCGCGCCCTGCTACGTTTTTTTCCCCCGCACCTTCTCCACCGCGCTCGTCACCAGGGCGTACAGGAACGGCACAAAGATCACGCCCAGGAAGGTGGCCGCGATCATCCCGGCAAAGACCGATGTGCCCAGGGCGTGCCGGGAAGAAGCCAGGGCCCCGGTAGCCGTGACCAGGGGCAGGACCCCGAAGATGAAGGCCAGGGAGGTCATCAGGATCGGCCGAAAGCGGACCCTGGCCGCTTCCAGGGCCGCGTCCCTGGCGTTCATGCCCCGCTCGTAGGCAACCTTGGCGTATTCCACAATGAGCACGGCGTTCTTGGCTGCCAGGCCGATGAGCATGACCAGGCCGATCTGGGCGTAGATGTTGTTATCCAGGCCGCGCAGCCACTGCCCGCCGAACGCGCCGAACGCGCCCAGGGGCAGGGCGAAGAGCACGGCCAGGGGAATGGCCCAGCTCTCGTACAGGGCGGCCAGGCACAGGAAGACCATCAGCAGGGCCAGAACAAAGACCGGCCCGTACTTGCCGGCGGACTCCTTCTCCTGCAGGGCCATGCCCGTCCATTCGTACCCGAAGCCCAGGGGCAGGGTTTGGGCCGCGGTTTCCTCCAGGGCCGCGATGAGCTGGCCGCTGCTGGAGCCCGGCGCGGCGCTGGCAGTCACGCTCACAGACGGGTACACGTTGAACCTGGAGATGTATTCCGGGCCGGAAATATCGCTCACCGTGATCATGGTGGACAGGGGAACCATGTTGCCTTGGGCGTTGCGCACGTAAAAATTCTGGATGTCCTCGGGCCTGGCCCGGAACTCGGGCTGGGCCTGGAGCATGACCCGGTAGGTCCGGCCGAACTTGTTCAAATCGTTGATGTACAGTCCGCCAAGAAAGGCCTGCAGGGCCGAATAGATCTCGGTCAGGGGCACGCCCATGTTCTTGGCCTTGTCCCGATCCAGTTCCAGCATGAGCTGCGGCACGTTCATGGAAAACGTGGTGAACGGACTGCTCACCTCCGGGCGCTGGGCCGCAGCAGCAATGAAGTCGTGCGTCACCCGGTTCAAGTCCTCCATGCCGGCCCCGGTCCGGTCCTGGATCTGGATCTCCACGCCGCCCGTGGCCCCCAGGCCGGGAATGGGTGGCGGGGAAAACCCGAACACCAACCCATCGCCAATGCTCCAAAAAAACTTGCCGGCCCTGGCCAGGATGGCGTCCAGGCTCAGGTCGGGCGTGGTCCGCTCATCCCAGGAATCCAGGACCACGAACAAGGTCCCGGCATTGGAAGAAATCCCTCCGCCCAGCAGGTTGAACCCGCCCAGGGAGATGTAGCCCCGCACGCCCGGGGCGTCGTCCAGGTAGGCCTCAATCTTGCGCAGGACCGCATCCGTACGCTCCAGGGAAGCAGCCGGCGGCAGCTGTGCGCTGACCAGGAAATAGCCCTGGTCCTCGGGTGGCATGAAGCCCGTGGGCAGGATGCGCAGCAGCCCGTAGGTGGAGCCGAAAAGCGCGGCCAGCACGCACAAAGTCAAGGCCCAGCCGCGAATGGAGGTCCGCACCGTGGCGGTGTAGCCCCGGGTGCAGGCCTCGAAAAAGCGGTTGAACTGCCGGAAAAACCAGGCCAGCGGGCCGCGACCGGGCCTGGTGCGCCGCAGGAGCAGCGCGGCCAGGGCCGGGCTCAGGGTCAGGGCATTGAGCACCGAGATCCACACGGATACCGTCAGGGTCAAGGCGAACTGCTGGTAGAGCACCCCGGCGATACCGCCCAGAAAGGCCACCGGGATGAACACCGCGGCGATCACCAGGCCGTTGGCCACCACAGGGCCGGCCACCTCTTCCATGGCCTTGAGGGTCGCCTCCCGGGGCGCCATGCCTTTCTCGTCAATGTTCAGCTGCGTGGCCTCCACCACCACGATGGCGTCGTCCACCACCAGGCCGATGGCTAGGACCAGGGCAAACAGGGTGAAGATGTTCAGGGAAAAGCCAAGTACCGGGAAGGCGATGAATGCGCCGATGAGGGACACGGGCACGGCGACCATGGGGATCAGGGTGGCCCGCCAGTTCTGCAGGAACAGGAATACCACAAGAAAGACCAGGGCAAAGGCCTCGAACAGGGTATGCACCACCTCCTCAACGGACCTGGAAACGAATTCCGTAGTGTCGTAAAGGATCTCATAGGCCACGTCGTCGGGAAAGGCCTCGGACAGCTCTTCCATGGCCGCGTAAAGCTCCTTCACCACGCCCAGGGCGTTGGCCCCGGGAAGCTGGTAGATCATCAGCGTGGCCGTGGGTTTTCCGGAAAAGCGGCTGAACATGTTGTAAAAATCCGCGCCCAGCTCCACCTGGGCCACGTCCCGCAGGCGGACCGCGGCCCCGTCGTCTGCGGTCTTGATGATCACGTCCAGAAATTCCTCAACTTCCGTGAGCTGACCGCGGACCCGGACCGTATACTGAAAAAGCGTTCCCGGAGGGGCCGGGGCCTGCCCGACCTGTCCTGCCGGGGCCTGGACGTTCTGGTCCTGGAGGGCCCGCTCAATGTCCGAGGCCACGATGCCCATGGAGGCCATCTTGTCCGGGTCCGCCCAGATGCGCATGGAAAAATCGCCGGCCCCAAAGGCATCCACCTTGCCCACGCCGGGCAGCCGGGCCAGGGCGTCGGTCAGGTTGATCTTGGCGTAGTTGATCAAAAACAGCGCGTCATAGGTGTCGTTGGGCGATGTCAGGTTCACGGCCAGGAGCATGTTCGTGGACTGCTTGTTCACCGTGACGCCCAGGCGCTTGACCATGTCCGGCAGCTTGGGCTCGGCCAGACTGACCCGGTTCTGGACGTCCACCGCGGCCAGGTCCAGGTCGCGGCCCACGTCAAAGGTGACGGTCAGGCTGTAGCTGCCGTCGTTGGAGCTGGTGGAGGACATGGAGATCATGCCTTCCACGCCGTTGACCTGCTCCTCGATGGGCGCGGCCACGGCCTGTTCCACGACCTCGGCCGAAGCGCCGGGGTAGGTGGCGCTGACATTGATCGTGGGCGGGCTGATTTCCGGGTACTGGGCCACGGGCAGGCTCATCAGGGCCATGATCCCGGCCAGGGTCATGACAATGGACAGAACCGAGGCAAAGATGGGCCGGTCGATGAAAAATTTGTACAGCATGGGGGGCTCACTGGCTCACGGATGCTTCATCGGCTGACGGCGGAGCATCCGGCATTGGACTGTGCGAAGCGCCGGCTGGTTCCGGGGCCGCGTCCGGGGCCGCGTCCGGGGGCAACTCCTGAGACGGAGCCTGATCCTGTTCCTGGGCCAAGTCCTGGGCCTGCTCCGAGGACTCCAAGGCATAGGAGACCACTGTGGGGGCGACCGGCATTCCGGGGCGCAGCTTCTGCAAGGAGTCCACGGCAACCTTCTCACCAGGCTCCAAGCCGCTGCTGACATGCCAGAGATTGCCCATTCTTTGGCCCATCTGCACGGGACGCGAGGCAACCTGATCCTGGGCGTCCACCACGAACACGCTTTTGCGGCCCAAGGTGTCCATGACCGCCTGCTGGGGGATGAGCAGCAGGTCCCACTCCCTTTCCAGGGTCACCCGGACCCGTCCGAACATGCCCGGCCGCAGCATGCCGTCCGGATTGGGAAAAACGGCCCTGGCCGCGACAGTGCCGGTCTTGGGGTCCACCTCGCGGTCGAACATGTCCAGGTGGCCAAGGTGATCGTAGACCACTCCTCCGGCCAGGGTCAGCTGGACGTCCAGGTCCTTGATGATCTTCTCGAAGTCGTCCCCGAAATGGTCGGCCATGTTCAGGTAGTCTTCTTCGCTGAGATAAAAATAGAAATGCATCGGATTCACGGTGGAGATTCTGGCCAGCAGGGTGCTGCCGGCATTGACCAGGGCCCCCTTGTCCACCTTGGCGAAACCGATCCGCCCGCCAATGGGCGAAGTGATCCGGGTATGGCGGATGTTCAGCTTGGCCAGGTTGACGCTGGTCTCGCTGACCACCACGTTGGCCGCGGCCTCTTCTTCCTTGATTTGCTTCAGGTCGAACACCTCCTGGGAAATCAGGGCCTGGCGCAGCAGGGTGGCGTAGCGCTGGGTGTCCTTGCGGGCCAGGTCCAGGCTGATTCTGGCGTAGCCGAGCTGGGCCTCGGCCCTGACCAGGTCCTGCTCGTACTGGTCCGGATCGATCAGGAAAAGCAGCTGTCCCTCGCGTACCAGGGCGCCGTCCGCGAATTTCCTCTCCAGCAGATGACCGTTCACCCGTGAACGGATCTCCACGGTTTCCACGGCCAGGGTGTTGCCTACAGCCTCGCCGTAGATGGGCACGGTCATCATCCGGGCCTGGATCACCTGTACCGGGAAAGCCGCCGGTGGCGCCGGCGGCGGAGGCGTGTCGCCGCATGCCGCAACCAGCAGCGCCAGGACTGAAACGAGGATTGCCGCGACCCTGTTCGGTCGCCGCGGCCGGCCTTGCGCATTCATGAATCTTCCTCCAAATCTGTAGTGATGATACCGAACGCTCCTTTGGACGCATGATGAGCACGACATTGAAGCAACTGTCAACATGCATCAGTGCCTGGAACAGGGCATTTTTGTTCTCATCATTTTTCTCTGGAAAGACGGCTGGTTTACCCTGTTTGGGACGGCTCGAAACTCCCTCTCCGGCCTCGTACCATCAAACCGTTGCGCTATGAAAACAAGAAGTTGCAATGATATGTCCGGCAACGGCTTGATGAACGATGCCTGGTTCGGTCAGACAGTCGATCCGTCCCAAACAGGGCAAACCAGCCTCAAACAATACAGGTGGTTACGTGAGAACAAAAATGCCCTGGTGCCTGGAAAAATCGCCTTGCCGCCCTTGAAAAAAATGGTCGTGGATCGCGGCCACGGCCCTGCGCAGATCCGCTTCTTGAACAATTGTCAACTAATCAACCTGTCCCTACTTTCTTTACTCTCAGTCCCCACTCTCACTATCTGTCGGATCAGATTCTGGGTACATGCGGATTACCAGGTGGAAGTGGTTGCCTAAGAGTGCGAATCCCAGCACATCCACAAAGTAAAAAGAGCTGAGCTTTTTGATCAAGCCCAGCAGGAAATCATTGTCTCTGTCCTTGATGGGCAGGCCCTGAAGTGCTGTTCTGGATATTACATGGTATACTGTAGGTTGGTTTTCACGAATAAATCTGGCTATTCTGGGCATGGTAGAACCTCCATGAATGCTTGTGGTTGCTGGGTTGAGAGGAATGTAGCGAAATGTGGTGAAAATGTCAACTAATCAACCTGCCCCCATTTTCTTTTTTATCTACTGTTAACTTAATAAGCTTTTATTCAAAACCTTGAACCCTTGTAAGTTTATACATGTAAAAACTTTCTAACAATATTAATAATAAATATTTATGTATGCTATGCAACAAACAGTCGCGAAAGATTATTTGAATGTCATGAAAAGAACAGTGCTGAATCTCCGCGAACAACCCAAATACCTACGAGAAGATTATGAAGTACATAATGGTTACTGAGCCTAAGTTAGAAAAGGAAAATAAGCAAACAATAATTGATCTTTCTTTTAGAGTGTCAGGATCATATCTGATGTCATTGACAAGCCTTACAAAAGCTAAGGATTATAATATTGAACACCTTGGTGATTTTAAAAGAAAAACTAATGAACTCAAAGTATATCTATCAAGCATAGAAGTGTTAAAAAAATATGAAGATAGGCTCAAGTTGTTTATTGATTCAGGTGGATACTCAATCATAAAAGGAAATATACCTTTTACAAAGACAATTCAGTATATAGGTGCTTATCATTATGTTCTTGATGAATGGAAAGATATTTATGATGCCATATTTTCTCTGGATATTCCTAAATGGAGTAATAATGAAGCAGTTAACACAGAAAAGAATGTCAGAGAGTTTAACAAAATGTCACTTAATAAAAGTAAAGAGATTATCAGAAATAATCCTACAGTTCAGGAAAAATTTTATTTTGTATGGCAATTTGCCAGGCCAGGGCAGCTTGATATCTGGGATGGGTTATATGAAGAACTGAAACTTAATGAGCTTATCAAGGCCAGGGCTATAGGTGGTTTAGTAGGGCTAAGAAGTGTAATTAAGTCAAAAATAAGCTATAGTTTATTTATTGATATGGCTGTCAGGTGTTTTCATGATCATATTAACAGTCCATTTAAAGATGAACAGTTCCGGCTGCACTTTCTGGGTGTATATCAGCCTTATGACAGGTTTGCCATAGCTTTGCTTTCTGGCGTAATCGAAGCTTTAACAAAAAAAGAACCGCTTCTAACCTATGATACCAAATACTATTTTACATCTGCCCTTTTTAAATCAAGAGATATGCAGATATGTTGCTTTGATGAACATAAAAATTTAGAGATTGTTCCTAAGTTAAGTAAAGTTAGTGATGAAGTAGTTAAACAAGTATATGGAGAATATAAAAATATATACGAAGATTCAATGAAAAGTATAAATCAAAATCAAAAGTTATCAAGTCTTGAATATTGCATACCATTGTTAATTTATTCTAATAGAATAATTGACGAATTCTTTGAGGATTCGATTGAATTATTTAGTTTGCCAGAAAAAATATTAAAGTGCAAGTCACTAAAAGAGTTAATCAAAATTCAAGATAGTTTTATGAGCGAATATATAAACATACATTCTGATATATTTAAAGATATCGATATTGAGTATATAAAAAGTAATATTGAACGTATGTATAGTACATTCTCAGTATACAAAGATAGAGATGAGCTAACTAAAAAAATTAATAAGGTTCAGGAATGTTTTAAATGAAATTAGCTAAAAAGTCTGGATGCATTATCATATTTTGCATCCAGACTTTTACTGTTTTTTTTATTCAATTATTGGTGGTAATAATCTTTCAATTACATAGTATCCTTGAGTGGTCTCAATATTGTCTGCATACGCATGAGTAAATTTTGCCCACTGATTTGATACGAGATAAAAATCATCATCTTCACTCACCAAGCAAACCAAAGCCTGATTAAAATCTGTAGCCAGCAACGATTGTGCAGCAAAGGTAAAATTATATTTTTGATTATTAAGCATATCTAACTTTTGACTATCAAGAGCAAATTTTTTATCTTTAACTAAATAATAATCGTTGAAGCCAATAAAATAAAATCTGTCATTATCTGTATTGAAATGTAATGTATGGTATTTTTCATATGATTTAGACATATTTATGTATGATTTATTAGGTTCGATTAATTCTGGAGTTAAATGTATCGTGCTTAATACTTTTGCATGTTTTTCATCAAATAATTTAACGGCGAATTCTTTTAAGACAGGCTTTCCAAGTTCAATTATTTTGTGATCATCTTTTGCGATTATACTCATATCTTCAGAGCTATTTTGATAAAATATAACATTAGAATTGTTAGCAAGTGTGCTCAGATTTTTTAATGAAGTGTTTGTCAAGTATATAGAAATATCTTTATCAAAATTAATGTTTAGATTTGATAGATCTATAGATACTTCTACTGTACCTTCAGTATTAATTTTTAAAGCGTTGTTTGATATTGTAAATACTTCTTTACTAATGTTTAGTGTGTTTAAAACTTTTAGAAAGTTGGCAAAAGCAAATGGCTCAAGGGTTGCGATCTTGTACATTCTGACCTCCATGATATTGTTTATGACCCGGACAAAATTTTTCAATTTTTTACCAATTTTTTCTGGGCAGGCAGGCTCTCAAGTTTATCCTAAAGCCTGCCTGCAGTAGTTTTATTGAATTCGTCCTTGTATCGTGCGGTTCAATAAATACGACTTTCCGTGCTGCCGAATGACATTATTTTTGATCATTCTTGATAATTGTTTTCTGATTGCTTCCTGATGCATTTTCAAATCTTTTGCGATCTCTTTTTTTGTTTTTCCGACAATTGCATCAATTAATGAGTCAGCTATAATTTTTTGTGTTTTAGTGATAGTAAATCCTTCGTATATGTTTTTAATGTATTTTAGATATCCTTCTTCAAATTCAAACCTATCTTCAACCTGTCCATTATATCTTGTATTTCCAAATATTAATGTATCTCCATATGTATCTTCTTGAATATAGCCAAGTTTATTTTGTACCGTGCCACCAATGGCGACGCTCCCAATGGGATCATTTATATTGTTTGCTGTAACATTTTTGTTTGTATGGAATAATAAAATCATGTGGCATTTATATTTTTCACATATTTTTTGATAAACTTTAAGATCTTTTTTGGCTCGACGGTATCTACGCTCGCTAAATGAATCAAAGTTGTTCATCATGTCTATGATAATTATCTCTGGTTTTTCCAAATTAATTTTACTTTCAAGAGCAAACTTTAGTAAAGCTTCGCTAACTTCAAAGTCAGATTCATCTAAAATAGTTAAGTTGTTTTTTATCGAATCATAATTAATATTAAACTTATTTTCTATTAATCTATATATATTGTCTTTACCATCTTCAAAATATATATACAGCAGTCTTTTAGTTCTGATGGTCTCATCATTGAAATAATTGTGTCCAGACGCCAAAGATGCAGCAATCTGCAAAGCCGACGTAGTTTTGCCTGTTTTTGGCTTCGCTGCCAATGATGTTAATCCTGGATCATCGAACAAGCTCAATATTTGCATAGTATCTCCTGTGTAGCGAAGTTAGACGTTAATTGACGCACCTCTCCATTTTCATTATTTATAAATGAATTAGTATTATTGAATTATTTTGATTATTTTTTTGGATTAATTTAATGATATGTAATGAGAGGCAGGAATTAGATACGTAATCTGGGTTATCAATATTTTTTTGTTGTGTTATTTCATTCGCTCCTCCGTATTTTAAATTGTTTTTCTGTGAATATAATATTTCTTTATTCAGTTATATTCACATTCTACACATTCAAAATACAGAGATTTCTGCAAAATTAACGAGGCTAACGCTGTAAATACATATCTAATAATCCAGTGCTGAGTTCTTATTTTATTAAAAGAGCCAGATTGCGGACTACTGCTCTGTTCCACGAGCTTTTTCCGCGTAAGGTAGGTATGTTGTTTTCGTCGAGCAGTTCAGCTAATTGAGCATAGCTTTTAATATCTTCTTTTGATCTTTCTTGATTAATCCATTTTATCAATAATTCTTTGTCAGGTATATTATTGACAATACTATCTTTGATGTCTTGTATAGATATTTCTAATGTCACGTCTTGTTTTGATTTCTGATCTTTCGCGAATATTTCTATATCTTCTGGTATTTGTATTTGGACAAGTTCATATTCCTTCAAACAGGTTTCTATCTTTTCCCTTGATATTCCTAAATCATTTTCCAGTTCAGTCAGTCTTTCTTTTAGAATGTTGTACAGATTTATTTGTTCCATATTGTGACTAAAAGTCCTGGTCAGCCCAGCATTTATTTGAGGCACCATTTCTTTAATCAGTACTTCCATCCATTCTTTCTGCGCTGTTATCCTTTTATCAATTTGTTTTAGCTCTTCTTTAATCTCTTCAATATCAGATGCTTTAATTTTTTTATATGTTTCTTCCTTCAGCATCTCTTCTCGTCCTTCATCCTCCTTTATCCTCGGTAGTCGTCCTTCCTGGTCCGTCCTCATCTGTAGTCGTCCGTTCTCGTCTGTTGTCGTCCGTTCTCGTCCGTTGTCGTCTGTTGTCGTCTGTTCTCGACTGTTATCAACTGTTATCAAAAACTTTCTAGCAACATTTTCATCAAACCACTCCTTAAAGCTTGCTAATTCTGGGTTTTCGGGTGGTATGCTTTGTGCATCTTCCAATATGTCTCTTAGCATCAAAAATGAGTATCCTTGGCTCTTGAGAAAAAAAATTTTATCAAAAAAATGTATAAATACAGACCAGTAGCGAAAATGACGACCGTCATGCAGCCCTGCCAGGTGATTTTCAAAAATGTTTTTACATTCGATAACAGATCTGTGGTTTATTTGTAATTTCTTGGCTATTTCCAGTAATGTTACCAGCTTTTTTGTTGCCATGATGTAATTAGCCCCCGCTGCAAAGTGTTGTCAGGTGTTGCTAGCTTGATGCTTTGTAGCATCATGAAGTCAGATATAATTTACAAAAATGAAACTCTCAGTCTGAAATCGTTTCACTCTTGAAATTATTGAGTTTTTCCGTTTTTTCACCGACCATCCAGACCTTCACCGACCATATACCGACCACGTCCGGTTGGAATGTTTCATGACTTGTTCAGTTATATTAATGTTTTATATATCAAAAATGACCGTCCATATACCGACCACGCACCTTGAAATTGAGCATATGAATTACTTATTCGTTTTATTTTTTACATATTTATTTATTTTTCTTCCTACTAAGTTTGCTGCTTCGCTCAGGGTGTCCTTGGCAAGATGAGCATATCTTTCGGTAGTACTTGAGTCGTTATGGCCAAGCAGTTTTTGGACTTCATATAAGGTTCTGCCACTGTTGATCAGAATGCTTGCAAAGTTATGTCTTAAGTCGTGCATGCGAACATCTGGCAAACCAGCTTTTATTCTTATTCTGTCCCAAGTCCCATGAATCCAGATATACGGCTTGCCGGTTTTAGGGCTGGGAAAGACATAAATATTGTCATCGTTGTTTGTTTTTCTTCTGTACAGTACATCCAAAGCAGCCTCAGACAGTGGTATATAGCGGGTTTTCCCGGATTTGCTCAAAGGGATTTTCCAGATTTTATTTTCAAAATCCATGTCTTCCCATAACGCATGAACAGCTTCTCCGCGCCTGGCTCCAGTCAGGATCAGAAATTCTATTAAGTCTGCCATTACTTTGCTCTTGCATTTCCGTAGCTCTTCAAACAGCCTAAGTGTTTCTTCTTCTGATAAATATCTTTCAATTATCGTATTATCCGCCAACTTCCTGATCTTCGCGACTGGAGACACCATTAGAATTTCCCAGCGAACAGCAAGGTTGAATATGTATTTTACCAGGGCCATTGTTCTGTTGACCGTGCCTGGTTTAGCCCCTTTGGAAAGCATCATTGACTGAAAGTGCACAAAGTCCTCCCTGCAGAATTCTATCATCTTTTTATGACCCCAGAGAGGAATCAGCCGTCTTTCCAGGACTCGTTGATCCTCTGACCAGGTTTTTTTATGAATTTTGACGAAAGGCAGGTACTGTTCTCTGGTAAAGGTCTTAAATAGTGGTGATCTTTTAAATTCATCCAGTTCAACACCAGGGTTAATACCCATGATATTTTGAGATCTGATCTGTCGGGCCTTGCTCCTGGCTTCATCCAATGAAAGACTGTCGCTTGGCCCTATGCGGAACTGTTTCTTGCGTCCGGCCTTATCCCTGAATCTTTGGTAGTAGGTAGCTTTACCGTTGCTCCGGACCTCCAGCATAAATCCTGGAACATGAGTGTCGAAGTATTCTATTTTAGGACCGTCTGGCAGAGGTGGGTTTTGGACAAAGCCTGTAGTCAGGTTGATTTTGGGCATACTTTCCTCCTTTTTAAGTCAAATAGCGATTCTAAAACTCTCAGTCAAGCACATATTATGTTTTATTGTTCTCTATATATTATGATAAAATATATATATATGTACTTATCAGCACTATATATTATTATATAGTTACTTTTTAAGACTCAATTGACTGCAAATGCTTATACATATACTGAAAATATAAATTCAAGAGGTATAGAATGATTGCACCATCCCAGATCAGAGCCGCCAGGGCGCTCCTTCGGTGGTCCCAAAAAGATTTATCTGAAAAATCAGGTGTTTCTTTGAGGGCTGTGAATAAGTTTGAGAGTGAAGAGTGTGATCCCAGGCTTAGCACTGTTAATGCGATGCAGCATGCTCTTCAGAATGAGGGAATTATTTTTGTTACTGAGATGGATAGGGTAGGCGTGTTCTTACGGTTCAAACAATGACGGAGCTTATTAGATTTTTATGGTCCAGCTGTAACTTGTAATTTTTTCAAGATGAGCCCGGACAAAATTTTTAAGTTTTTTACCAATTTTTTTGTGTATAGCAGCTGCCGGATGATTTATTGCTATTTCTCCCTTTCGTTTTGCCATGGTCATAAAGACCGAAGCCACAGAAGCCCCATACAGGCCTTTCAAAGGCAAAAGATGACTTCAGGTATGCAAAAACCCACAAAAGCTCTTAAAAAGGCTGATATAAGCTTTAAATTGGAAATGGCTGTTTTGGGTGGAAGTTGAGCTATGTTTATCCAAGCTTCTGGCTTGTGATCATTGCCAACTGATAATTTCCGATATAGTAATCCTAAGAAATTTAAAATTTATTCCAAGAGGATCTTATGAAAGCCTATGAATATGTCGCTGAAGTTTCACCCGAGGGTCATCTGTCAATTCCAGATGATTTGAAAGATAAACTTTCTCATACACCAAAGGTAAGGGTGATGCTTCTTCTTGAAGATGACGAGCAGTCATGGAACAGATTTGCCAGATCTGAGTTTTTGAAGGGATACTCGGAGAAGGATTCTGTTTATGATGGATTATAGTTTCGGGGATGTTGTCCTGGTTAGCTTCCCTCATACAGATTATGCAAGAGTGTCTAAAAGACCAGCCCTGGTTATTTATGATGGAGAGGATCAAGACATTCTTCTGGCAAGGATTACATCGCAGATATATTCATCCGAGGCTGATTATTCAGTTGCTGACTGGCAGAAAGCCGGTCTGATTACAGAGTCATATGTGAGGTTAGGCAAGCTGGCTACCATTGAGAAAAGATATGTCATCAGAAAACTTGGCCAGCTACTGGCATATGAAAAAGACAGCGTAAAGTTGATTCTTCAGAAAATAATATGTGAAAGGTCAGATTAACCCCGAACCAACCTGGTAAAAAAATCAATAACCCTGCCGGTTCTGCTTTGCTTGAATTTGTCTCTGGCCTTTAGAATCTGCAAGGCTTTAGGTTTGCCCATAGGTACAAATCCATTCTCATCCATAAGCCCAAGCTCAAGCATCTCTTTGGAGCGCATAGGATCATCAAGGTGAGGTATTAGCTGAATCTGTTCCCGGAGTATCCTGGACTGTTCTTCTACACTAAGTGGTTTTCTGGGTTCATATCTTTTTTTGAATTCTTTTTTGTACTGAGGCAGGACAGATCCGAAGTTGTTCATATAATCATTAAAAGATCCAAGGCAGGTTCTGATTGTAGACCACTGGCTTTTTCTATATAGCCCGGCCTGAAACAGGAGTTCGTAGTAGTCGTCCTGCAGGGTCTGGCCTCTACTTTTGTAGGTTTCGGCAAAGTTTTTTAATGCCTGGATTACTCTATGTTTTCCTCGGTCGTCAGTAAGCAGATTTTCCCATTTCCGGGCTATCTCCAGTAATCTCGGGTACTGTTTTTCAGAATATGCCTGGTGTAACAGTCTTTCCAGGGATTTTGCCTGGTTGACCAGGCGGTTATGCTCCCGCTGCATTAATATGGCTATAAGCGGTTTGTCTGGGTGCATAGGTACAAAAAAAGCCAGCAAGTTATCCCTGCTGGCTGAATTTTTTTATTGCTGGGTTTCAGTTTTATTCAGTATCTCACTTAAAGCCCGTGCATCTGGACAAACACTATGCTGCAGCTGTTTCTCTGATAACTGAGAAATCCAACTGACTCAGTGGGTCTTTTTTGGTCCTTTCAGACGCATCAAGTATCTCAATGGATACAATTTTATTATCATGAGCATAATCAATAATTATTCCACCAACTTCAATAGATTCGGTTATCGGCTCATCGGTTAAAAATTCGATATTCATCAGGTCATGCTTAGGATCATATTCTATCTTCATTGTTTTACCTCCCAGTATCGGGATATTTGTGAAGTTAAATAGCCTGTAATAACAACAATCTCGCTGTGATCTTCTTCATAAACTACTCTGAGAAGATAATCAGACTTGTTAAGCTGATATTGTTTTTGGGCTACAGATCTACCTCCGTGACCTTTAACAATCTGTTCGGGATTGTTGACTGTTTCAAGTACCATAAATTCATCTACACCTCTCTGTGCAAGCTTTTTCTTGGCCAGGGGGATAATTTTTATCTGTTTGGTACTCATAACAGTTATTTAGAACATCCCAAGTAACTTGGCAAGCTCCAATAAATACAACCATCCTGCTGCAGGTGCATTCGGAACGGCCCGGCTAAACCTGAAATGGTTTTCAGCCCGTTCCCAGCCTCTTCATAGAATAAACTCCCTCCACCCCGCCAACCGGAGTGAATTTCCTTGTATCCTTGGAGCCCAGCAAGTGCTTAACCTGATCGAAGACCTCACCCACAAAGTCTTTGCCTCCGATCACTCCGGAGTCAGTAAAATACCTACATTTGTACCTGAACCGGTCAGTCCTGGATATCTTATAGTTCTTCTTTCTGGCTTTTTTCACGATCTTTTTATCCATGACCTTGCCTTTACCCGCATCAACAGCTCCAGTCTCATATACAAACTGTCTGTACTTGCGAACTATCTCTGATGGATTGAATTCATTCCATTCCTTCATGCCAAAATCTATGGACAGAAGGCCGTCCTTATTCCCAGTCTGGGTATGGTAGCCCAGAGAACACCAGCGGTAGTCTTCCGGCTTTTTGACAATCCCGGCCCTTATGGGGTTCAAATCGATATAAGCCAGCATATTCACCAGAGTCCTTCCCTCCTGCACTATCATGGATTTAAACCGCTCACCCCAGAAAAAGCCGCGCCTGTTATGCTTCTTATTATAATACCTGGAAAAACTTTGTTTGATCTCCCGTACATACTCAGAAAGGTCAGTCCATTTTTTGCTGCACTTTTCATACTCCTTGTCGCCAAAGTAAATATCTTCACCGTATCGGTCTGAAAACCTTTCTTTTACTGCATTTCTTTCCGCGAATTCCCTGGGATAAACCTTCACGGCCAGATGCCAATGATTCCCCATAATTGCGAATCCCAGCACGTCTATAAAATAGATCTTGCTGAAATATCTGATTATATCCAGAAGTTTGTCTTTTTCAATGTCACCAAGTGGAAAGCCGGGTAGGGCGGTTCTTGAAATGACGTGATATACAGTTGGTCTATCTGGGAGAGTGAATCTGGCGTTTCTGGGCATGGTGACCTCCAATGGTCAGAGGTTTAAGTTGTGAACTAAGACAAAAGGTATGATGCCTGGTTGTGGGCTGTCAAGAAAAAATGTAGATTTTGTCTGTCCCTAATTCTTATTCTGATATGACACTCAAAAAACCAACCACCAAACAATAAAACCTATAATCAATAAAACCAGAATTAGACAGCCCCGTGGCGGCTCAACTTGATTCTGATCCTGCTTGTGCTTTTTGTACTGTGGTTTTATTTGACCAAAGCCATCAAAGTAATGCCTCACTGGTCCATATTTAGCTTCGAGTCTGCGCCATCTCTGGGATTGAACAATACGCACTGCCTTGTAGACATTTAAGGCGTGATCTTCAGTTAGGTTCTCATAATCCGAAACAAAAGTATTATAAAAATCATCTAAAGCTTTCCGCAGTGCCGGTCCTTCTGTGTCATCAGGTCCAAGCTCTCTGTCCAGCCTTGCAAAACAGCGCATTAAATGTTTTTTGGCTTCTTTCCAGTCTGGGTAATTGATTATCCGTATGCAAGTATCAGATACAGGTTTAAGGCGGTTGTTGGCTCTTTTTGTGTGGTGTACTGCTTCTGTTTTGTTCATTGCTTCATTTTATTCTCTCAGTAATAATGATTCATTATTATATAGTGCACCGAGTTTCAGTAGACAAAAGGCCAATAAAATTTGTTCTCACTCCTCGCCAATGAAGAAATTTATAAGATTTTTAAACACTTCCCCCCATTGTACAAGAACATCCCACCACTGGGCAGGTGAGTTGCTGATGACTTGTCCAAAAGTTAATATTACTGCGATGATGGTAAGAAATATAGTAATGCGTTTAAATTTCTTATCTTGTTGATTGGCTCTTTGTTCTTCTCGCACCTGGAGTTCAGCATGAGATAAATGTCCTAACCTTTCAATTTGATTGACTAAATCATTGTGCTGTGAACTTACAGTGCTGAAAGATGAAAAAAAAGACGCACACTTGGTTAGTTCGTGTCTTGATGGTTCCACAGGACTTTCAAAATAAAAACGTGCGTCGAACTCAGCTAAAGCTCTCTGTAGTTTAACCAAGTTTAAGCAAGCTTTATCCCTACATGTACTTTTTTCATCCAACGCCTCGGACACCTTAAGGGTGGCTTGTTGCATAGCCAACTCGTAAGCCTTATATAGTCCAAACAGTTGGATTTGTCTGATGAACTGTTCTGGATAACCATTATTCATACTATCAAATGCCCTTAACATAGCAAAACCTTCTGCTTGGGCTACTAGTGCTGATTTTTCAGCCCGAAGAGGTAATACAGCTTTCTTTTCTTTAGTCAGTGTGCCTGAGCCTCTTAAAAATTGAGATACGTTAAAAGGAGCTTCTCCTCTACTAGTTAAGAGTGTTTCAGGCAACCATGCAGCTTTGCTAATGAATCGTAAGTCGGAAAATTTAATGTCTTGCATGTAATTACTTGTGATGCCTAATTGAAAAAGATTAAACTTAGCATCACACATTAACCTCAAAAGGTTGTCAGTATCATTGTCGTGACCTATCAATACACACATAAAACGTTGAGCAAACGAAATAGTGTTTGTATCTGCACTTTTGAAATATTCCATCCCGTACAGCCGAAAGAAATCCCAGCCAGCAGGAGGCTTGCTAAAAACTTGTTCAACTACTCTAACGCCTAAATCAAGGCCACCAGTCAAGTATTTGGTGTTATATTGTTCTCCTTGGATTTCAGCATTTGGACAATCATATAGAAGGCCTATGAAATTTCTCTTTTCATTACTCATAAAGTTTTCCCACAAAATTTTGCATTTCTATGTATCTTTTTCGCCCTTTTCTGGTATGGTTACGATGTGCTTGAACATCCATACTCCATAGGCCGCATCCATTCAGCCGGAACTTCCAGACCCCACCCGGCCTTATCCGCCTGATCCCGGAGCAGCCGTAATACCTGGTGCGCCTCAGTGCGAGGCAGAGCAAGACCGGCTATGGGCTCAGCATCTACAGATTTAAGCCCGAGGGTAAGTGTTTCCTCCTGTGCCTGGATCTGGGCTTCAGTGGCGTAGTAAGAGGCTGGTTCTTTACTTCCAGACTCTGTTTCCGGCACTTTACCGGGTTTCCTGTTCACCACGGCTGCTATGTGCTCCATCTGCATTACCTCGGCAGAATCTGGGGTTCTGGAGGCAGTAGGGCTGGTACTGGTCAGCTTTTCACCCATAGACTTCAGAAGCATACCCAGCAGCCTTCTGGAAATATAGGCTTTTCTGGA
>NZ_JYNP01000072.1 GCF_000934755.1 Desulfonatronovibrio magnus | reverse complement strand
ATGAAGCAACTGAGCGAAGTCGTCCACTGATCTTTTCTGTGCGGGGGGAATATACTAAGCTCATATACTGGATAGTTCTCAATTATCCAGCAACAAGGCATTGAGGTTTCATGCTTCAGCATTTCAAGCTTGTCTCATTCCTCTTCCTCCTCTTCAAAATAAGCATGGGGATGATCCCGCACAATTGCTCTTGCCAGGTGCAGAGGCGAGGGCCAGCGCAGAGTCCTCTGCCAGTTGGGTGCTATACGGGACAACATGGCAACGCTTTTCAGCAAATCATCTGATTTCCACTCTCCATGTTCCATAATGAACAATTCAGTTGCCCCGAGGGAATGCCAGTCTTTTTTCAGTGCGTTGGAAGGGGCGGCAAAGCGCGTGCTTTTCCTGGCGTTTATGCCCTGATCCATGACTGCTGAGCCGGATAGGATAAAAAACGGAGCATCGGTTTTACGGGGTCGGACCGAGTCAAGGCATTGATTTAAAACAGAAAAAGCCTTGATTGTGATTGTTTTTCAGCCTTAGAATACCTGTTTTGCCATCAAAAAGGCAGCTCTTAGGTTTGAGGTTTACGCAAATATCAGCCCAAGGAGTGCCAACCACTGCTAAATTGGATTGGTGCATTTATGAAGTCAAGATTGCTTAAGCATCTCTACTTCATCGCCGAAACCAAAGGGAGCATGAGCTCCTTATAAATGATCATCATTTATCACTGGATGATAAAATACACTCAAGGAAACAAAGCAAATGAACACCACCCAAAAACCTATAAAATATCTGACTATTAAGGGATTTATGTCCATTAGAGAAATGGAGCGTTTCCCTCTGTACGGGCTGAACGTGCTTATCGGTTCCAACGGGGCAGGAAAAAGCAATCTTGTATCCTATTTTCACATGCTGGGTGAAATGGTTGAGGGCAGGCTGCAGAAATGGACAAGAAATAAGGGCTCGGCAGACCGTATCGTTAGCTTTGGAGCAAAGGAAACCAAGCAAATTCAGTCACTTATTGAGTTTGGACTGAATGGGTACAAATTCACACTTGAGCCGACTGTTGACGGAGGTTTTTCCTTTGGCGAGGAAAAACTTTTTTTTGATGACCCTTATTCTGGTCAAGAATGGACAAACCTGGGCTCCGGGCATGCAGAGTCAAAATTGAAAGATCAGTATGACAATTTTGGAAAGGGCTCAAGGGCAGATTACAGTTATAGCTCTATTGCCAACTGGAAAATATTTCACTTTCACGATACCAGCGACAGCGCTGGAGTCAAAAGACTGGGTTCAGTTCACGATAACGATTATCTACGACCTGATGCATCCAACCTGGCCGCTTTTTTGTATCGTCTCAAGGATAAGCATCCACAGGTATACGCACAGATAAAAAAAACAATAACTCTGGCCATTCCATTTTTTGATGATTTTGTTCTCAAACCCGATGAATTGCCTACCGGGGAACAACAAGTCCGCCTTCTGTGGCGACAGAAAGACAGTGATTATGCTTTCTGGCCCAGCCAGTTATCCGATGGTTCAATCCGCTTTATCTGCCTGGTTACAGCCCTGTTGCAACCTGAACCACCTTCTACAATGATTATTGATGAGCCAGAGCTTGGACTTCATCCCTTCGCCATCAACCTGCTGGGAGCCCTTCTCCGATCAGCCGCTAAAAGGATGCAGATTATTATCTCCACTCAATCTGTTCCCCTTGTTAATGAATTTTCCATTGATGATCTAATCGTTGTGGAAAGAAAATTTGATGCGACAATTCTTAAACGTTACCAAGAAGATGAGTTCAAAACATGGCTGGCTGATTATTCTGTAGGAGAGCTTTGGGAAAAAAATATTCTTGGCGGGAGGCCCGGATCATGATTCGAATACATGTAATCTGTGAAGGCCAGACTGAAGAGCTATTTGTCAATGAGCTGCTCCACAGTCATTTTATTTCAAAGGGTGTCCTTCTTATTCCTGCCTTGATCGGTAAGCCCGGACATAAAGGCGGCAACATGAGGTTTGAGAGGCTGTTGTCTGACATCAGGTCGAGATTGCTGGGTGATACAACAGCTTACTGCACCACCTTTTTTGATTTCTATGGCCTGCCCGGTGATTTTCCCGGCAAAACAGAATCGCTGGAGCATAGTAGTCATGCAGTCAAGGCGCAATGCGTAATCAAAGCTTTTTTTGACAAGATTGAACAGATACTTGGAAAAGATCCAGTTCGCATATTAATTCCATATGTCCAGATGTATGAATTTGAAGGCCTTCTTTTCAGCGACGTACAATCCCTGGCCATAGGGATCAACCGTCCTGATCTTTATGGCCGATTTAAAGTGGTCCGGGCTGTTTTCAACACACCTGAAGAAATCAATGATAATCCGGAAACTTCTCCGAGTAAACGGGTTATGAAATTCTACCCAGGGTATGAAAAACCTATTCACGGCGCATTAGCCGCCATTGAAATGGGTCTTGAAGTTATAAGGGAACAATGCCCGTTATTCAATGGTTGGCTGACCAACCTTGAAAATCTCCAAGAAGAATAATAAGTTTGGAAAACACTTATTTCACCCAGGGGTCTCTGAGACCAGCAACGTGTTATTATTGCTTTTCACCCCAAGAAATGCTCAATTTTGAGACTTACAGGCAACTTTTGCTTTTGATATTGCCCGTATATATGTATAAAATTCTAATATGATTAATTTTATCACCTCGGGATCAAAGCTCTCCTTTACATTTCGCGCTTGACGCGATGTGTAAACATGATCCAGGCTTCAGGCTTTTCGGGGTCGGACCGAGTCAACCCATTGATTCAACATAGAAAAAGCCTTGATTGAGATGGTTTTTCAGCCTTAGAACGTCTATTTTGCTCTCAAAGAGCCCGCCCTAAGGTTTGAGGTTTGTGCAAATATCAGCCCAAGGATGATAAGCTTCTCGCACCCAAACAAACGGACATTGTCCCATGAAAAAGCTGGAACTGTTAGAATTATCAGACTGAACCTGTGAGTAACTGTCTTGATAAGTGGAGCCTGCATCCTGCAGGCTATTAAAACAGGCGGCTGGAAGTCGCCTTCAAATTTGACACAGGGGTTGTTGATCACTTGGGGAGAATGAGACATTTATGCTTAATGTTCAAAAGTATCTGGCAAAGAATTCCTTGGATGATCTGGCACTGGAGTTTGGGGTCAAGGTCAATACCTACGCTGATCGTGTTGTTTTAAATTACTCCATGATCGACTCTCCGCGTTTTCATCCTGTCTGCGATGAGTGCAGGGGGCTGATACTCTCCATGGATGATCTCGGCATTCTTTCCAGATCATTTGATCGCTTCTACAACTATGGTGAAAGTTTGGAGCATAAGGGCATTGATTTCAACACCCTGGTTGCCATGGACAAGGAAGACGGCAGCCTGATCAATGTCTACCATGACGGAGTACGATGGAACGCGGCATCCCGCAAACTGGCGTTTGCAGAGGGGAATACTGACTCAGGTGGAATTTTCTTTGATCTGTTTTGTCAGGCCCTGAGCTGTGATGTACAGAAGGCATTTTCTCATATGCCCCAGGAAAAGACATATATTTTTGAGCTCTGCTCGCGCCAGAACCGAATAGTCAAACGCTACGACTCACCCCAGGCTTATTTGCTGGCAGTCAGGGACAAGTATACTGGAAAGTATGCCGGGCTGGACATGACAGCCGAATTTTCCAGAATTATTTCCAGGCAGGGAGCTTCAGTTCTTCTTCCGGAGACATACAGATTTTCTTCCCTTACAGAGATCATGGATGCCATGAAACAACTTGACACCCTTGACGAGGGGTATGTCTGCGTTGACGAGGCAACAGGGCTTCGCGTAAAGATCAAGAACCCGGCTTATCTTGCTGTGTATCATCTTAGAGAAAATGGGAATATCAACCCAAAACGTATAGTAAACCTCATCTTCATGAACGACCATGAAGAGTATCTGACTTATTTTGAGGAAGACAGAAAGTATTTTCAGCCATACATCCTCGCCTATCAACGATTAATGGACAATATCCGGGAAAACTACGCCCGCTTCAAAGATATTGAAAACCAGAAGGAGTATGCCCTGGCTGTCAAGGATCTGCCAGTAAGGGATATTCTATTTCAGTTACGTCGCGGACGCTCCATAGAGCAAGTGTTTGATTCTCTGTTTGATCATAAGAAAGTAGAGCTTATTGAAGCATTTCTATGAACTGCTGACAGGGCTGTTCACGGATGCCCCCCGGGAATGAAGAATAAACCATATCTGCAGCTATTAAAATATCCATAGGGAGCGAAACCTCCATTTCCTCGGCTGCCTGAACATTTATAGCTATAGTGAACTTTCTTGGTTTTTCCACAGGCATGCTTTTGGGATCTGCACCATTTAGTATGCGCAGACTCATGGCCCCAGTCTGCAGCCCCATACGGTAATAGTTAATACTCAAGGACGCCACTGCCCCTGACTCAACAGAGCTGGAATCAGCCGCATACAGGGGAGCCTTATGGGATGCACAGAGTCTGGCAAGGTCTGCAATGCTGGACACAACATAATTGTCTGTGGATACATAAAGGGCGTCAATATCTTCCAGAATATCCGAAGCTCTGTCTAAGACCATGTCCTGACGGGTGACCGGGGCAGTGACAAGCCTTATTCCATGGTTTTCAGCTATTAATTTCAGGTAATCCTTGATTTTTACCGCATTCTGCTCAAATTCTGAATAAACCATGCCCAGGCTTTCCAGTTTGGGCTGGATCCTGATAATCATATCTAATTGTGCGGCCACAGGGCTCATGTCTGTAAGTCCGGTAACTAATCTGCCAGGACTGTTCAAGTCATCCACTAATCCGGCCCCCACAGGATCGGTAACCGCAGAAAAAACTACAGGTATTGAGGTAACTTTTTCCAAGGCAATTTGTGAAGCCTGAGTGCCTATGGTCAAAATCAGATGGGGAGAATGGTCGGCAATCCATTGCAGGTATTCATGGCTTGTCTCGGAGTTCAGGATGTAGCTTTGGAAAGAGGCGGGTATGTTTTTCTCCGTGAAGTAATCCTGGATGCCCTTGGAAACATCATCAAGAGCAGGATGTTTGATGGACTGAGCTATGATCAGGCGATATTCCGAGGCCTTGGCTGTAGAAATGATTGGGTAAATAAAAAAGGCAGGAGTGTTAAGGATCAGCAGGGAAAAAAGTGTCAGAAGGGTGATTTTCATTTGAGAGTCAAAGGTTCATTGCTTTGTTTCCAAACTGAAACAGATATCCAGGATGTTTTGACCATTTTCTCTTTTGTAACTGATATTGTCAGCCATCTGACGCACCAGGAAAATACCCAGGCCGCCGATTTCCCGGTCTTCAACTGCAAGGGTTGTATCCGGATCCGGCTTGGCAGAAGGATCAAAAGAGCTGCCTTCATCAATAATCCGGATATCAAGCATATTCTGAGGGTTAACCCGCAAACCGGCTTTTATGATGCCTGGAGTGTCGGCCGGGAACGCGTAGTTCATGATGTTCAGCAGGACTTCTTCAAGGATGAGGTCCAGCTTTTGAACTATTTGAGGTGAGGCATTCCTGGCTCTGGCCTGATCAAGTAAAAATTCCTGGAAATGAGCCAGGTTGTCATTAGTGCCTGGAAGGTTAATCCAGGAATATTCATCACTGTCAGATTGCCTCAATGGCTTGCTCCCTGGTATCGTGAATTGTGAAGATTGAAGAAAAGCCGGATATTTCAAAAACCTCCTTGACCATTCCACGCAATGAGCAAAATGCCAGATTTCCATTGTCTGATCTGATTTTTTTGCCAACAGACAGAATGCTTCTGAGACCAGCACTGCTTATGTATTCAACATCCTTAAGGTCAACAATGAAATTTTTATCGCCCTGGGCAATCATTTCAAGACATTTGGTTTCAAAGTCTTGGGCTGTGGTTGTGTCCAATCGCCCGCTTACTGTAATTATTAATGCTTTTTCGTTGGTTATGCTCGCTAATTCCATTTTATCCTCACTAATCATTCTTCCAGGGTCAAGGAAGGGTAAAAGGTTTACACTGCAGGGAGCACGAAAATTTCCGTTTTAAAAAACCGGCTTTGCTTGGGCTGAAAGCCAGTTTGTTTGCTAATGGCTTAACACAAAGTTGGGCAAAAGACTGATATGGTTGATACTGCAACTATTTGTGAAAATTATTTTTTTATTACCTGGCGATCATGGATCGTAAAATTTCTACACATTTACTGCAACTGTGACACATGGCGTACATTTTTTCTGTGAAGTGAATGAGTTGGTGAATATCTTTAAAATCAATTTCAGAATTATAAATTTTTCTGGTCAGTTCATTTTTGGCTCTGAATATTTCATTCTTTTTGTTTCTGATTTTACGGTATTGATCTTTAGTTCCCTGCCGATCGAGGTTCTCAAGGTGAACAAGAGACACAGTATCTTTCAAGGCAGGACCCAGCAGGTACACCATGTTGCCAACATCATCTACAAGATAAATCAGTTCCTTCTGGAATGCCTCGGGTATGATCATAGTCCTCATGGAAAGCCAGTTCAGTGCTTCCTGGGCTGAGTCCAGTATATCGTCCTGAGCGCTTGTATAGCTCAGAAAAAGTACTTTGTCTACTGGCATAAAAAGGCTGCGAGGCAAATGATTTCTTATATAGCGAATAATTTTATCTGCCTGTGACTCCAGGTCGTTCAAGCTGCTTTGCAGACTCTTGAATTCTACGCATTGTCCACCGCCAATATAGCATTCCAATGACTCATTAATTATTTCTACTGACTGTTGAATTTTATCATAATGCTCCAGGAGTCTTTCCATGGGAGATTTCTGAGTGAGGAGCCCAAAAAAATTTAACTTCATCAAACTTTACCTCTTATTGATAACTTGATCTCTTGATGTCCTGTTTCACATTGTAAAAATAATGATAACAGCCTTAACTCGCCAAACTTTTACAAATAAAGTAAGATCTACCTGCGGTCAACCTGATTAACTTCTGCTTCCTCAAGGGGATTCGCATGGTATAGCCCATCAGGGAACAGTCTCCGGAGAGGTTAACTTTATTATGTATGTATACTTTCAGATTTGTGCAGGGGTGTACTTTATCAGATTGCATGAAAACCTCAGCTGATTGGGACTTAAAAAATAGATACGCGTTATTGCAGACTGACACAGTTGTAACTTACCGCCTCAATCCTGTAGCAAAAAACAAGAAAATTTGTAATAGTTTAGCCATTTGCATGTGGCACGGCTTCCTGCCCGGAGGCATACAGCCCGGAGGGGGACTGGCTCTTCCGGGACCCTCTTGTATCAAAAGTGAGACGTTTAAATCACCGTTGACCCTCAAGTGGGGCCCGGAGTGCCTGTCCCCTGCTTTCTTAAATAAAAGCTAAACTATTACGAAAATTTTTAACTTTCATATGAGAAATAATGCCCAATATCCTGATTCTTCAGCCTTCAGCCTTCAGCCTTCAGCCTTCAGCCTCCAGCCTGAAAAATCAGTCAACGCCTCAACTTAACTGTCCCTGTTTAAAATTGGGTTGCGGGCACAGCCCGCATTAGTGGTGTAAAGTGAGTTCAGCAGTTGCATGAGACCCATTTTATCTTAATATATGAAAATCCACTTCAGGATCTGGAAAATAATGATGCAAGTAAAAGCAGCGATGGGAACTGTTAACAACCAATAGCCCACAATACGCAATAGCACTTTGAAATTGACAGCGCTGAAGCCTCTGGCCAGTCCAACACCTGTAACACCTCCAACACAGGCATGAGTGGTGGATACAGGCATACCCATATTTGAGGCTATGAGAACGGTTGTGGCTGCGCTGAAATCAACTGCGAAACCTCGCGTATTGGTTAATGTGGTGATTTTGCTTCCAACAGTGGCAATCACCTTTTTTCCGAGAAGGGCAATACCGGCTGAAAGACCAAGTCCTCCCAGTACGAGCATGAAAATTGGTATTTCTGCGGTCTGTATGAGTTCATGGTGTCTCGCCAGGATGTATATTGCTGCTACAGGGCCAATTGCATTGGCAACATCATTGGCTCCATGGGACAATGCAACATAAGATGAAGTTAAAATCTGGAGTCGTCGGAATATTCCTTCTACTTCCTCTACTTTTTGTTCTTTTTCTCTGGTGATTCTATTAACAATGATTTTGCCGGCGAACCAGGCTGTAATGGCAATAGATGAAGTGGCAAGAAGAGCAGCAGTTCCTGAAAGATTAAGGTCTTGACCTACAGGAGTTTTATATATGAATGAGTAACCAAGAATGAGAGCTGTTAAGCCTATCCAGCGCGGAGCCCAAATCCTGGCCTGGTTCAGAAAATCCTTTTTAAAAAAAATAAACTTTCTGATATGGGAAAAGATAAAATAGGCAATAGAACCTGCAAATAAAGGTGAAATGATCCACGAGAGTACGACTCCGGATAATATCCACCAGTTGACAACTTGTGGGCCGCCAGCAACAACACCAAAACCGAGAATGCTGCCCACAATGGAATGAGTTGATGAGACAGGCAGAGCAGTGAGGCTGGCAATAAGCACCCATAGAGAAGCAGCCATGAGGGCGGAAAACATGCCCAGCATCATGATACGTGGATCAGCTATATGCTCTGGATTAATTATACCCCTTGTTATTGTCGCCGTGACATGGGAACCTAAAAAAACAGCTCCAATAAAGGTCAATGTACCGGCAATGATTACGGCCTGACGAACAGTTATGGCTCTTGCGCCAACAGCTGAAGCCATGGAATTGGCAACATCGTTGGCTCCAAGACTGAAGGCCATAAGGAACCCGGCAGCCATGGACAGATAGAGAAATATGTCAAAAAATTCCACTTGTGCTCATCTTTAGGTTGAGGTTAATTTTAGATTCTATGATTGCATTTTTTGCCAAGTATTAGCACGGCTAACAGAGACTTGCTCTTGGTACCTGTCAACCTCAGTTTGCAGTTCCTTTTAAGACTTTCGTCTGTCACGTATTTGTAACATGAATGAGTTTTTGTCAATAAGTGAACAAACGAACAATATTGTGTCTTTTTTGTTACAGTGTAACGATATTGTCACAAAAGGCACTTTGGGATTTCCCGCTCTTGGCTTGAACAGAACCTATCTGTGGCATTTCCCATTATTTTTTTTGCTACAACTTTACTTTTTTGGGTCAAATCTTTATAATTCTTATTTCAACCTTGGCTTGGACTTTGGCTTGACATTTGGTAATCTTTATGGATTTTGATGTGACTTTTAGAAGCTCCTCACCCGGGCGGCCCGGGACCGAAGGTGGGAGTAACTGTCTTTAAAGTGGAGCCTGCATCCTGCAGGCAATTTAATTCCAGGCGGCTGGAAGCCGCCTCCACATTGAAGAACAGTCCCGTATTTGGACATTGGGACAGTCCCCGCGAGGTACTATATTAAAGATTGATGCTGCATTGGTTTCTGGTAGAGATTTGTTATAATGGAAAAATTTACACAGCGAGGGACAGTCCCCCTCCGGGCAGGAAGCTGTGCCTGGCGCAAAGCTCCCATCTTTGACGAAACTTTTCTGGCAAATGTGCATCATTCAAAGCAAAAATCGTAAAAATATGAAAATTTTAAACGTCTGATTTTATTGACAATATGATTATAGTTACTTGTAAGCTCCTCACCTGGGCGGACCAGGACCGAACCTGCGAGTAACTGTCTTTAAAGTGGAGCCTGCATCCTGCAGGCTATTTAATTCCAGGCGGCTGGAAGCCGCCTCCATCTTGAAAAACAGTCCCATATTTGGAAATTGGGACAGCCTTTGCGAGGGACTATATAATCGGCTATAGTTAATACATGATAACGCAACAGCGATAATTTATTTTGATGGAAGGGGAATGGCTCTTTTACCGTCGGATAGTCCATATGTTTCACGGTTTGAGATCGGCAAAAGTGTCTGCCCCTGGTGCCCGTGGCAATAATTAATAAAAGATCTCGCTGTAGCGTTACAAAACATCTAATAAAAAAGGAGAATGAAATGCAGAATGACAAAGCGTGGAGTCCCTATCTGGCCGGTGCTTTGGCCGGACTTGTATCTGTACTTTCCGTCTGGATAGCTGGACAGTATTTTGGAGCTTCTACCACTTTTGTTAGGGCGGCTGGAATGTTTGAGAGTATTTTTTCCCCTGAAAGGGTGGCTCAAATTGAGTACTATGTTCGTGTAGCACCCCGTGTGGACTGGCAGTGGATGTTTGTGGCAGGCATACTGATCGGATCATTCATCGCTGCCTGGACTTCAGGAACATTTAAAAAACAGTGGGTCCCTGACATGTGGCAAAGCAAGTTCGGAATGACCCCGGTTAAGAGAGGGATAATGGCCTTTTTTGGCGGAGCAATAGCCATGGTGGGAGCAAGAATGGCTGATGGCTGACCCAGTGGTCATGGGTTGAGCGGTACGCTTCAACTATCTGTTAGTGGCTTTATATCTCTTGTATGCTTTTTTGGAGCAGGAATATACATTGCTAATGTTATTTATGGAGGTGGCAAAAAATGAAATTGATTATTCTTGGACTTATTACAGGAATTGCATTTGGATTTCTGCTGCAAAAAGCCAGAGTGGTCAGATATGACAAGCAGCTTGGTGCTTTGAGGCTGATGGATATGACCATTATTAAATTTATGCTGTCGGCAGTTTTGGTCAGCATGGTCGGTGTTTACCTGCTTTACGATCTGGGAGTTGTTGAATTATCCATCAAGTCAACTGTGCTGGGAGCCAATATTGTCGGCGGTATTTTATTCGGTGTCGGATGGGGAATGCTTGGATATTGTCCTGGTACATCTCTCGGAGCACTGGGTGAAGGCCGGCTGGATGCAATCTGGGGTATTCTTGGTATGATTTTTGGTGCCGGCTTTTTTGCCCAGCTTTATCCAGCCATGCAGAATACTGTATATCAATGGGGTGATTTTGGAAAAATTACTCTGCCAGAGATTCTGGGCATTAATCACTGGTTTATTATTGTCGCATTTATTATTGGAGCAATCTTTCTGTTTCGCTGGTTTGAAAGGAAAGGGTTATAAATTCTCACTGGGTGGCCTGCGTGTTAACGCAGGCCTTGCCTTAACTCCGGCGTGACTGCTGCAAAAATTATTAGATTTTTGGTAATTGTTCATCATAGTCGAATCCTGCCTGAGGCTGTGGTTTCAAAAAAATTTTCAGCCACCTGCTGAGTTCGACGTAAAGGCAGGCAGTAAGACAGGCTGATTATTTTCCTCCTGGCGACTTGCCATGTTGTACTGCATGTGCGGACAGCTTTTATGCGGGCAGGTCGTCCGCAGAAAAATATCATGTGTCTGTCTTTTTAGTCTGGCTTATTGTCTGTGGCTAATAATTCTTTATCAGCTTTCAGCTTTCAGCTATCAGCTTTCAGCTTTCAGCTTTCAGCTTTCAGCTTTCAGCTTTCAGCTTTCAGCTTTCAGCTTTCAGCTTTCAGCCAGAAGAGTTAATCTTCATTTCTGAAATGGCAACCAATACTCTTTTTATTACGCATGGCGGCAGTAGTAATAATATATGCTGAATGGCAGCCATGAAAAAGTTCAACTATGGACTTGGAAATAACTGTTTCCTTATAAAAGTCATGCAGTCTTTTATTAAGGTTGCGCAGATCTTCAAACCCTCGCCTGAGCCTGGCAGATGTTCTGTTTATTCCAACGTAATTCCACATGGTATGTTTTATGGTTGCCCAGTCCTGAGCAATCAGAACAGGATCTTCATTGTACTTGGTACCTAAAAATGTCCACTCTGGAACTGATGATCTTATCCGGCGGCTGAGCCTGGCTTTGTTTTTGAATTTTCCAGAAATGTCTTTTGCTGCTGCGTACCCCCACAGCAAACCTTCAAGCAGTGAGGTGCTGGCTAAGCGATTGGCTCCATGGACACCGGTACACGCGCACTCTCCGGCAGCGTAAAGTCTGTCAATACTGGTTTGTCCAGAGACATCAACCAGCACGCCGCCACAAAAATAATGGGCGGCCGGGACAACGGGAACAGGTTCTCTAATGATATCTATGCCTGTTTCAAGGCATTTTTTATAAATAGTTGGAAATCTCTTGTCCGGTTCATCGATAGTGCTGCAGGCATCTAGGTATACAAAATCTTCATTTGTTTTAAGCATTTCATCAATGATGGCCCTGGTTACAATGTCTCGGGGAGCCAGGTCGCCACGGGCATCGTAATTGCTCATAAAGGCCTTGCCTTGGGAGTTGACAAGGATTGCCCCTTCGCCGCGCATGGCTTCTGTGATCAGGAATTTTCTCGGGCTTCTGTGAAAAAGAGCTGTGGGATGAAACTGAACATATTCCAGGTTCATCATTCTTGCGCCGGCTCTTTGGGCCATTACAATTCCAGAGCCTACAGATGATGATGTATTGGTTGTATTAAGATAAATTTGACCGATTCCCCCTGTGGCAATGATGGTGAAGTCGGCCAGGATGGTGCGGACGCTGCCGCTGTCCTGATCAAGAACATAAGCACCTGTGCATTGATTGGGCAGTTGGTATTTGATTTCCAGTTCTGTGGAGTGATGGTGTGTGGTTAAGATGTCAATGGCAGTCTGGTTGTTGAGTACGGTTATGTTGGGGTGCTCAGGTACTGCTTTTAAAAAAGCATCCATGATGCCTCGTCCGGTATAGTCAGCGCAATGAAGGATGCGGGCCAGGCTGTGGCCTCCTTCTCTGGTCAAGTCATATTTATTGCCTGCCTGTGCAAAAGGCACCTTGAGTCTGTCAAGCAGAACCTTGCGGACAATGTTCGGACCTTTACGGCTGAGAAACTTTACAGCCTTCACATGATTAAAATTCCAGCCGGCTGTCAAAATATCCTTCTCAAGCAGACGCGGGTCATCATCATCTGTGGTATAGACAATACCACCCTGGGCCAGGGCCGTGTTGCCATCATCCATGGTAGTTCCTGCACATAGCAACAGCACTTCCAACCCTGATTCAGCAAGGGTAAGGGCTGCACATGATCCGGCAATGCCTGAGCCAATAATCAAAATTTGAGTATGAATGGTATCACTCATGATGCAGTCACCCTGAGCATGGTCTCCACAGCTTTATTAGCATTGGATATGAGGGAAGGGTTAACTTGAACAGCATTATCGGAAGACAGGTTTTCCAGGCAACTGCTTAATAATTCCGGGGTAATTTTGGCCATATTGCTGCAATAGCCAGCGCCGAGAGGCAGTATATTCTTGTCCGGATGTTTCTGCTTTAATCGAAGAACAAGATTGTCTTCTGTACCGATATAGATTGTGCTGCCTGGAACTGCCTGTTCAACAAAAGATATGATTTTGGAGGTAGAACCCGATGCATGAGCCATGTCTACTACATGGGGATGGCTTTCAGGATGGACCACTATCAAGGCTTCAGGGCTTTTATGCATGATTTCCATTACATTTCCGGCTTTTAGTCGGAAATGTACAGCACAGACCCCAGGCCAAAAAAGAATTTTTTTTGATGCCAGGTTTGCAGGATTAATGTTGCTTCCTTTTTTCCTGATATCTATGGTCTGCGTCATGCTGTCAGGGATGTTGCACCGGGCAGATACATTTCGGCCAAGGTTTTGGTCAGGTAAAAACAGTACCTGGTCACCTTGAGTCAAGGCCCATGTGAGCATTTTGGATGCATTTGATGAGGTGCAGACGCTTCCCCCGTATTCACCGCAAAGAGCTTTTACTCCTATTGATGAATTTACATAAGCAAGAGGTATAACTCTTTGGTGATGATTAAGCTTCTGGAGTATATTATTGACAAGATAATCAGGTGCCATATCTGCCATTACACATGTTGCTCCAAGATCAGGAGAAAAGATTTTTTGTCTTGGACCAGCAAGCACAGCTGCTGTCTCGGCCATAAAATCCACACCACAAAATACAATATACTCTGCCTCTAACTCAGGGATTGCTGCCGCGAGTTGCAATGAATCTCCCACTAAATCTGCATGTTCAACAATGGCATCACTTTGATAATGGTGGGCCAGAATAGCAAGGTTGGATCCAAATTTGTCTTTGAAGAGTTGAATATTTTTTGAGTGCATTGTTAAAGCCTTGTGTAAAAAAAGCTATGAAGTAGCTAAGCTGGTGTTATGGTCATGCTGATATCTACAGACCTGGCTGAGTGGGTTAAAGCGCCGGAAGAAATGAAGTCAGGATTAAGTTCTGCTGTCTGTTTAAGATTGTCCAGCGTAATGCGTCCGCTTATTTCAGATTCAATTGATTGTGGAATAAATTCTAAAGCAGCCTGCATTTCATCATGACTCATATTATCAAGCATAATTCTTTGCACTTTAGCCTGCACAGCCTCCTGAACATCGTTGATAGTTCTGCATTCAACCTCTATGGCCGGACACGGAGAATAAGCTTTTCTAAGAAGGTTCACAGCCTTGGTTATGCTGCCGCAATGATCAATATGGTTATCCTTGAGCATGAGCATCTCTTGCAGATTCAATCTGTGATTTTCAGCTCCGCCCACGAGCACAGCATACTTTTCTGGATAGCGCAAGCCAGGAGTGGTTTTTCTTGTATCTAACAGCCTGACCTTACTGCCTGAAAGTTGTTTACAAAATTTATCAGTTTGGCTGGCAATACCACTTAGCTTAGATAACATGTTCAGAATTATCCGTTCAGACTTAAGAATTTTACGGGTATGTCCGTGAATTGAAATTAACTTACTGCCTGTTTGGACTTGTGACCCTTCGTTGGTATGAAATACAATTTTAGATTCTCCGTTTGTTCTCTTTAGAATTTCCTGTATAATGGGCAGTCCTGCAACAATAAAATCCTCTTTGGCAATCACGCAGGCATTGGCAAGGCTTTCTAATGGAAACACAGCGTTGGAGGTCAGATCTTCACCGTCTTCATCAAAAGCCAGGTCAATGATTTCATGTAGACAAAGAAGGGCTTTTTTCTGAAAAAAGTTGCTGAAAAGTGTAAATGTATTCATGAGTAGTATAGTATAATACTCAGGGATGGTGAAATGTAAAGAAGGGAATATTGTGAAATGTGGAACAAAAAGCAGGGACGCTTGGTATAAGCGCCCCTGCAAGGGAAGCCAGGCACCCGAAAACAACTGTTACCGCTGCTCCCTTTCGGGCCTGACGGGGTTGGCAGCGTTTCCGCCGCCCGGCTTCCCTTAAACAATAAGCCTGTTCACATAAGTAGAAAAGATCAGTATTTTTGAGCAATCAGAGCAAAAAAGTGAGGAAGCATGACTTTGCTCATAAATATTATCAGCTTGTTAAAAAAATAGCAGTCAGGGAAAACAAGCATGACATTTTTTTTGAAAATGGCGGAGAGGGAGAGATTCGAACTCTCGAGACGGGATTAGCGCCTACACGATTTCCAATCGTGCTCCTTCGGCCAGCTCGGACACCTCTCCGCATGATGTGTGGCATGCTAGAGCGAACATTGTTTCGCTCAATTATCCTGTATAATATTCGCCCAAATGTAGAAAATTTACTGGTAATATGCCACAGAGTTTTCCAAAAAAACTTTGCGATACCTATAAGCATCTCAGGCAGATGTCAAGACTTATATTTTTTGCCAGATTGGCGAATGATATGTATAAGTTGGTTAGGGAAAAAGTAATTTGTATTTTATGGGCCGAAAAAATGACTTGAGTGTCAGCAGAGAAATTACTGAGCGACATAAAGTGAAGTTGAAATATTGGGCAGAAATAGGGAATAAATTCTAAAAATAAACAAAAAGGCTTAGAAGTGAATACCTCTAAGCCCTTGATTTTATTGGTAGCGGGGGCAGGATTTGAACCTACGATCTTCGGGTCGTGAGAGAATCCTATCCCTAATGTTATTCAAATGGGGCTTTATCCCACATTGGCGCAAAGACAAAAAAAAGGTTTTGACATCATCCTCTCCCTGAAGGAAGAGGATTCCCTTTTAAACGATATTCATTCGACTTAACCAAGTAAAAACTTCCCTGCCCGATACTCCGACCAGTAGATGTTGTTACTGTCTAAGAGATGAAAGCCGACATGTCCACCGTATTTAGGTATTTCCAGAAAAAGATTAGGATTTTTTGAGGCCTGTTCCAGGGGAAAACAAGATGGAGTCAGAAAGGGATCATCCTGGGCCTGTACCAGGAGACTTGGAATACGAATGTTTTTCAAAAAATGGAGGCATGACGCCTTGGCATAGTAATCCTCAGCGTCCCGGAACCCATTCAGCGGGGCTGTGTAACGATTGTCGAAATCGCGAAAGGTCCATGTCCTGTTCAGATCCCTTGGATCAACGACCTGGGGGAACATCTTTGCTTTCAACCTTATCTTCGCTCTGAGACTGCGCATGAAGTACATGACATAAATGCGGCTTATGGTTGAGTCCAGCTTGGCAGAAGATGCGGATAAATCGCAAGGCACGGAAAAGACTGTAGCGGCCCGGATCTGGGAAGGGACCTGTTCAGGATTTTCGCCCAGATACTTGAGCAGCTGATTTCCTCCCATGCTGAATCCAACAAGAAAAACATTTTCATATCCCTTTTTGATAACATGGCGGATTATCGTATCCAGGTCATCAGTCACTCCACTGTGGTACAGACGGGGCAGACGATTAGGAGTGCCAGAGCATCCCCGAAAATTCATGCACACCGCGTCAATTCCCAGCAGGGTTAAACGTCTGGCCATACCCAGAGGGTATTTTTTGCGCGAATTGCCTTCCAGACCATGATTTATAAGTACGACCGTTTTGTTATTTGATTGTGGTTTTATATGCCAGTCAATATCCAAGAAGTCTCCATCTGGCGTGTCTATTCTTTCCGGGACAGGGTCAGTATCAGGCACAGGACGAAATAGGGCGGGATAAATAGTGTGTAGATGACCGTTTTTAAACGGTTGAGCTGGAGTGTAGTTGGGGCTTGGCAAAACTGGCATTGTCTAACATCTGATTTCTTTGTGTAAACAGTTCTATTGAAGAAAGCAAGAACATTCCCTATGAACGTGACCTTATTCATCAATTATTGGATATGGTTGGTGTAAAAATGGGGAATACTGCTTGGTTGGAGTGTTGAACACTCTTTAGATCAAGTTACAAATTAATCTGATCATTATTCAGAACAAAAAATTGTATCTGCAAGCAGCTCGGCTATGGCGTGACCCTTCATCTCTTAAATGGTTGAACACAAGACTCTGTAATAGCTGAACCATCTTATCTTCAGAGACTCCAGCCTTTTTCCATATCTTTTGAGCCTTCCATTGTTTTCTGGTCCATCCAGGATTGCCCAAGGTTTTTCTTGTTGGTGTTTGTCTTTCAGAGCCATAGGCGATTATTTCTTTTGGGACATTATACCTAAACCCGGAACATAACACCTGGATCAGCAGCTCCGGGAGGCAGGTAGTCTCCATAATTCAGGAGGTTGGACTATCCTAGAAATATAGCCGCAAACTAGCATCACAATCCATATAGCAAAGTGAATAATTATATTCTTGAATAGCTTATCTTTCTTTTAAGTGATCGAAAGTGACAGCCCCAGTGGGGGCTTGTCCCTTTCTACAGGAGCCAAAAAGAATAATTATCGCTGTGTTATTACGAAAAACCCACACTCTTACGTTTGCATAAATACGCCGCGACTTGGACCTTTTTTACTGTTTATCCGGCACCCACTTAAGTGAGTATTATCCAGGCATAAGTCTTTAGTGGCGCTCTAAGTGGGTAGCGGGACTGTCGTTTGGAATTTTTAGACAAACTACCTATTATGGGATTTCTTGAAGGGTTATTCCTGGAGCCGGCCTTGTGCATTTTACCGGTTGCCGGCCCAGGTTTTGGATTAGTGTAAACATTTGCTCCAGCATTTATCGAGATATATATTGCACTTTTGGGGAGTGCGATCGAGTCTTAAGCACTGGCGGTGCTGGCTTGCGCAGATAATCAGGCACTCCTCTATGGATTCGTAGGGCGTGAAGGTGTTTGCAGAGCCGAAATTCGAATACGATTCCAGGTATTCTGGACTACACTGTGCTAAACACTGTTCGAGGGCCTCTTGGATGACGTCCTCATCCCCGTATTTTATGGTGTATTCTATGGCCGGTTCCAAACAGTTTTCCATACATTGTTCAGTACCGTTGTTCTGGCTCCAGGCCGGGGACGCTGGAAGCGCGGCCAGCATCGCCAGCATTGGCAGGATGGCAAGAATGTGCTTCATAAGGCATCCTTTCTTGAGTTTAAGTTGCGGGAATAGTGGGGGGATTTTGCCCTTGCCTGAATATTAACCAGCTTTGGCAGGAGTTTTCAAGAGTTTTTATGGTGGCTGGAGTGGTTGTGAAGGGAGTCGTGGCTGCATTTGGTCAAAATGATTTGACCGGCCTGGTTGAGGGTATATGGGGGCAAGGCTACGTGCATGTTTTGACAAAAGTTCAGCCCTGCCTGAGTCTTCAAGCTTTGCTATGCCAGTCTTCAGAATAATCGGTTAGTGCAGTTTTAGGCGACCACAAGTTTCTTAACTCTGAGCTTTTTACGATGCTGTTCAGCATGCCGGAGTTCATATTGGGACTGCTGGTTCAGCCAACTTTCCGCAGAGGTATTAAAGGCAATGGAAAGACGTATAGCCATCTCGGGACTAATACCAGCCTTACCATTCAGCACAGCACTCAAAGTTTTACGGCTTACTCCCAGCGCTTCAGCCGCCGCCGTAACCGTAAGACCAAGTGGCTCCAAACAAAGCTCGCGCAATACTTCACCTGGGTGGGGAGGATTATACATCAACATAAATGACTCCTTAATGGTAATCTTCTATTTCGGCATCTCCGTTCTCAAACAAAAACGTCACTCGCCAGTTACCACTGACCTTCACTGACCAGAAGCCGTCGCGATTACCGGAGAGTTTGTGCAACCGAAGATCTGGCAGGTCCATATCTTTGGGATCTGTCGCTGCATTTAGCCGACCGAGAATAAGCCGAAGCCTCTTTGCCTGAGCATAGACGATCCAGTGGATGCTGTATTCAAGGGGCTGGGCTTGGAGTAGGAATGACCTACTCCAAGCCCACCAATAAGGTGACAGTGACTTGCGGTCCACCTTCCAGCCTGAACCTGGTTTCAGTTGTTCCGCTTCAGGTCCGGCACAGATATTATCCCGCTCACCTCCCCGGAAAGAGGATGTCAACCTTTCACTGTCCGGCGCGGACCGGCCACACGTGGCTGTAGGGGGCCTTGCGGTAGTGCACGTAGACGTTGCCCATGTGCACGCCACATGCGTGGTCCGCCATGTCCGGGTAGGGCGTGCTGGACCAGTAGCCTAACCTATTGAGCCCGGTAAAGGGATGTCCGCCTTGAATTGCATGGTATAAAGCCACAAGCTCATCCTTGCTCGGCAGCCGCCATCCTCCAATACCGGAGATGCTGAAAGACTCGCACCTGGACATGGCGTCATACCAATTCAATTCGCCGAACAGGTTGGCATTCTTGGTCCACATCAGCCCCGTCACCGTGTCCGTCACCGTCCCGTTCCCATTGTCCACGAACCGCTGGGCCTGGGCTTCGCCGGACATGACCAGTCCGGTCAGGCAGAGTACGAATGCCAGGGCCGCTGTTCCGAAAAGCTTTCTCCACATTTTCCTCATGATGTTCCTCCTTAATGGTCAGGTGTTGATGTTTTCCAAACATTAAGCATGCTCCATTTCATGACGAGAAGCAGTTTAATTCCAAAATCGGAATGTCGCAACAAAAATCGCTACCACCCTGATATCCTGATACCGCAGCAGCCTTCAGCCGTCTTCAGCCCGCCATGTCCGGCTACGAGGCACTCAGCTTCGACATAGGGCGCCTGATGGCACGCATCAGGGTTGAGTCAATTAACGTTCCTGACAGCACGAACTTAGTAGTAGTCAAATGTCTTCGGTTCAAGGCCGGTCTCGCCAGAGGGAGCCACGAGCCAGGCAAGCTCATCAGGTACGGAGGTATTCGACCAGTATGCGAAGCTGATCACTGTAAGCAAACCGCGGCACTGTGCTGAACCGTACACTCCCTGCAACTCATGCTTCTCCGGCAATCGCCAGTCATAATGACCTCCGAGGCCTTGGGTGGAACTGATGTGCGGCACGGAAGCCCTGTACCATGTCATGGGGCCTCCCGTGGCTTTCTGCCACATCAGACCTCTATTCGTGTCCGTCACTGTCCCGTTACCGTTATCCACGCACTGCTGGGCAAAGGCCGTATCGGAAATGATCAGCCCGCTCAGGCAGATCATCACCGCCAGAACTGTAATCGATAGAAGCTTCTTCATGTTTTTTTCTCCTGTTTAGGTTGGACCGTAGGGGCTTGCATCTCGTTAAGCACGACCCATCCCATGGCAAAACTTTATGAATCTAAAATCATACATGTAAGCGACAACAGACATCCCGGATTACTGATAGTTGTTAACGCATTTTGTTAATGCAATCCGGAATGGAACTTCCGCTCATCTCCACACAGTTCCATCCTGAATCAGGGTAATATCCGCATTGCGAGTTCCCTGAAGTTACCTGACCGATGACTCCGGAAGGAATATAGCTGGAGAGAGCCTCACGGGGAATGTCCCTTATCACCGTGCCCTTGCTGCCATCGACAAAACCGTTTCCGCAGTTGCCATATGAAGGAACGAACAGAATCCAAAATTTAATACCTTTACACCTGCAGGCGTAATTCTCGTCAGCCAATGCAGGTGTGAACGCTGTAAAGACCAGGGCACAGGCGATGATCAGCGCACAGGCAAGTTTTTCGAATCCGTTTTCCGCATTGTAATCATAATCGTTCCTCTTTGGTTGGTTGGGTGGTGATATTATCAGTATAAAAGCACTATCTATGCCATACAATAAAACTCTTAAAATCAGCACGTTGCGTAAAGAAGCAGCCGCGATCAGCCTTAAGTTGGAGCCAACTTGGTTGGCAGTAGTTGGCACTGGGTTTGTTGGCAGTTCAGAAAATTCGAGTTACGAAATCAGTGGAGGGAGTTTCTGCCTGTGTCGGTAAATAAGCAGTACAGGAAAGTAATAGCAAGAATTTTATGAGGCTGGGCCTGTGGAGAAGGCCGCTGTAGTTGCTTCGGGCAGAGTATTTTGACTGGCTTGGTTGAGGGTACATGGTGGTCCAGACTACGTGCATTCACTTACAGAAGTCCAAAACTGCCTAAATTGTCAAGCTTTCTTTTGTCAGTCTTCAAAATTATCATAAGCAAAAAATACTGGTCATTCCTCTGACCCAAACACTTTTTCAATGTGATTGAGTAATCAAGACTCTGCAACAGTTGAATCATTTTGTCCACAGTAACTTCAGCCCTTTTCCACACATCATTTTGGCTTTCCATTGTTTTTTGGTCCATCCCAGAATCGCCCAAGGTTTTTCCCTTCAGAGTTATAGGCGATCATTTTGGTATATGGATATCCTGCCTGCCCCGGATCGTGACACCTGGATCAGCATACCCGGGAGACAGGTAGTCTTCAAAAATCATGGGCCTGGACTACCCCAGAAATATAGCCGGAGGCTTGGGTAACCGTTGTTAGCGTGAGACTGCCATCATAATTTTCAGACAGAATGCAGGACTTGTGATGTCAAGGGAAGTACATCTTTCCAGTCGCTGGAAAGATGTTCTGCACGCCAAAGATCGTAGCTCTTCTGGAGGTTGAGCCACAAGCCTGGTGTCGTGCTTAGGGCTCGTGAGAGCCTGAGGGCCATGTCAGGAGTCACTGAGCCTCGTTCATTCAATATCTTTGACAAGGTTTTTCTGGATACGCCAAGTGTTTCAGACATGCTGGTTATAGAAATGTTTAGTGGTTCCAAATAATCTTTCTTCAGAATATATCCGGGATGGGATGGCTGTCTTTTCATTGTCATCATAATAGTCACCTTTTAATGGTAATCATCATAGTCAACGACATAAGCATCGCTATCTATGAATTTAAAAAATATTCTCCAATTTCCCGAGACCCGGACGGAATATTGTCCCTTAAGTTTTCCTGATAGCTTATGCAGGTAGGACCCTGGGAAGTTCATATCAATTATGTCATTTGCAGCGTTCAGTCGATCCAGGATTCTGGATATTTTGTCTGCATGCTCGGGACTAATGCCTCTTGTTGATCCATAATAATAAAATACTTCAAGTCCCTTATGCTTAAAGGATTTAATCATACAGAATTATGTAACCGCAATGGTTACGAATGTCAACCTTTGAA
>NZ_JYNP01000071.1 GCF_000934755.1 Desulfonatronovibrio magnus | reverse complement strand
TGGACACAAAAGGCGGTTATTTGTCCACTGGAGCATGTGATAATGTTGGGTTTTGCATTTATCAGCACTTTTACTACTGATAATGATGTGGTTGGACCAGAGGCTGAAGAAGGCTTCCAGACCACTGAAAATGATGACACGATTATCGGAACAGTAGGCAGCACTTCCACACTGAATGCTGGTGACCAGATTGATGGTGGTGAAGGTTCCGACACACTGCAGGTATCCATGAACAGAAACTTCACAGGATTTTCCGGTGATGGCTTCATGAAAAATGTTGAAACTGTTGAGTTGAGTAATGAAGGATCAACAACTCGTACTTTTTCAGCTGCTAAAATTGAAGATGCTGAAAACTATATAATTGATGCTTCAAACGGAGCTGTAACTCTATCAAATCTTGCTGATACAGATGCAACTATTACCATCAAAGATCAGGCATCCGGTACCATGACCATCGGATATGCAACTGATGTGACCAAGGGTGATGCAGATGTGCAGGATGTAGTGCTTGAAAATGTGGGTACAGTTGAAGAAGGCAAGACATCTCAAGCCGCAGTAACTCTTAATACAGAAGGAATAGAAGAGCTCAACCTGACCATTGTTGGTGACAACGTAATTCATCAGAATTCAAATTCTGTAGAAGCAATTAATGTACAAGGCGGCAGTTCTCTGAAAATTACTGGTGTAAGTACTGCTTTAAAGACATTTGACGGTTCTGAATCAGCAGGTGATTTGGATATTATGCTTGCAAGCGCCTCTAGCATGACCTCAGTATTGACCGGCAGCGGAGATGACGTCATCAGGGCAACACTTGACGATCTTAGAGCAAATGCTAAGGTTGATGGTGGAGAAGGTGATGACAAGTTGCTCCTTTCAGGAACAACTGCCGATACTCAGTATGATATGGATAACATTCAGACTATAGCAGTAGGTACTACTGGAACTCTCAACTTTAGTGCCAGATACGCCGAAGGTATAGAAACCCTTGAGGCCACCAAGGATTTTTCAGGTACAGCCAACTTCATCCGCATGGAAGATGCCAACCTGGACATTAATCTGAAAGGTGCCAATACCGGCGGAAAACTTACTTCTGACCACAGTGGTACCACACAGGTAAATGTAACAGCTACTGATGATGATCAGTCCAATGGTGTGGCTGTTGAACTGGCCAATACCTCCAGCCTGGATATCGCTGTAAGTGAAGAAATGACCTATACCAGCACAATCACAGCCAATAAGGCCACTTCGGTTGAAGCTGAGATTGAAGGTGCCATGTCAGGTGCAACAATAAGTGCTGCTGAAGCAACCTCCGGTGTGTTTACTTCTGGAGAGGAAGCTCAAAATATCAGTCTTAGCGCCGCTAAGATGACTGATCTGCAGATTGATGCAGGTGGTGATTTTACCCTGACAGGTTCACAGGCAGGACTGATCGACCTTACAGTAGATACTGCTGGAACATTTACTGCCCAAAACAAATACGAAAGCATCGAAAATGTCACCTTGACAGGTTCTGGTGAAGCTAACCTCGGAACTCTGGGTGCCGATGACCATGATGCAGCCATCTCAGTTACTGCAGACGGTTTAAGCGGCCTGGCGGTATCTCATACTGAGACAGAAGACAAGAACATCACCTACGAAGTTGACATCGACGGGGATGTAAATCTTGGCTCTATCAAAGCAGGTACCGGCAATGTAAGCATCGACCTCAATGACACCTTTGGAGACTTCACACTGACAGGTGTAACCGGAAAGAACGTGACTATTGATGCAGGCGGTGTTTTTGGTACTGCTGCATATAATGGCACAATCGAAGTAGGTGATACCCTGAATTTTACAGGAGTAATCACGAAAGATAATACACTAGGAACAATCGAAGCCACCGGCGAAGACTTTGTAGCCAACCTGACTGGCGGAGATAAGAGTGACTCCTTCACAATCACAGGTTCAGCAGATACTGTTAACTACACATTGAAAGGTGATTTGAATCTCGGCGATACAGACATGGTCAGCCTTGAAGCTACTGCGGCTGGTGCAGGCGCTGGAACCTTAGGCGTAGAAGTAGATGCCTCTGATCTGGATAACTACGATCAGCTGTATATTACTACTGGTGCAGGTAACGATACGATTACTGGTGGTGCTGGTGCCGATACCATCAAGTCTGGCGCAGGTGATGACTACATCGTAGCCGGTGGTGGCGCAGATTACATCTTCTCCTCAGATGGCGCTGTGACCGTTGATGCAGGTGCCGGAGATGATACCATCGCTGTTTGGAGAACAGGCACAACAAAAGGCTCAGAGATCACCGGTGGTGCCGGTGACGACACCTTCATCTTCGGTCGTGCTGCATACTCTGCCTTTGATGAAGATAATATGGTAGACACCATCAAAGACTTCAATGTTGCTACAACTAACAATGAAATCTTCAGAGGTAATGATAGTGGGGCTACTGAAAACGCCATGGCCTCAGCTGCTACAGGGTTCCATGGAGCAGTCACTCAAAATCAAGGTATTGGAGCATCAGTTGCGCATACTGTAACCGTAACTTGGGGAGATGACTATGCAGTGCATGTAGAAGATAATATTGCTACTTTTTACTTCAGAGAATCTGGATCGCAAGTTTTTCATGGAAGTGTCGAAGCAACCTATACAGTTACTCATGCCTACGTAACCACCTCTTTTGAAGGTGAGGATGCTCTTGAAAATGCTCTTACACAGCTCGATAACAACTTAGAAGCAAGCAAAGATGTTCTCTTCAGCCTTGGCACAGATGTCTATCTGTTCATGCAGGACGTTACACAAGGAAACATGTTTGCAACAGGTGCGGCTTTTACCGGTGCAGACCAGGTAGTTGAACTACAGGGTATATCTGACCCGGATGATGTTAACGACATCATATTCTCATAGCTCCAGCTAACAGCTAACCGTTAATGCTATTAACTGACCTATAAACAACCCTCCCGGCTTCTGTGGTCGGGAGGGTTTTTTCATTTTAATCCTTCCTGATATCTATGAAAAAGATTAAAAGTCCCATTGCTGGTAAAGTTGACTCCCTCCTTAAAAAAATTCAGATCGGGAACAAATCCGCTATTCTCAAGCTGGAAAAATTAGCCGAACAAAAACCTAACAACCCTTACGTTCTCCATGCCATGGGCTGCTTGTCGCTTGAGAAAGGACAAGGTAAGGAAGCCCTGGAATTCCTTCAAAAAGCCATTGATAAAGGCTATCCCCTTATTAAAGATGTCTGGCGCAATCAGCTAATAGCCAGTGCCATGTGTGGCAACCTTGATGCATTCAACGTATACTGGGCCAAGATAGAAAAAGATCGGCCCAACCTTAAATCTCGCGTTGAACCCATCAAGTCTGCATATAAGGCAGCCAGGTTCCATAATCACAAAGAAGTACTGGACAGAGTGCTTGATATCTGGGCGTTACTTACTCCGGAAGACCCTTCGCTAACACTTTCCCGTATCGCCATGAAGCTCGATCAAGGCGAAGATGCCCAGGCCAGGGAAATGATCAGTGAAATTCCTGAAATTAAAGAGGACGACTTCAATTCACTCATGCTGGCTTGTCAGCTATGCGACCGGGCAAAAGACCCCAAAAGTTATCACTATCTGGAGCAAGCCTACAAAGGCGTAGACAAAAGCAAACCCAATGATGTGCAGCGCCTTATCAGTATGGCCACCAAGCTCAAAGAGTACAATGCCGCTGAGAAGCTTCTTGATGAGCTTGTAGAGCGTAATCCTGATCTGTATGAAAGCAAAATATACGATATGCTGGCCATATTCCAGGAAAGCTGTCAGTGGAGCAAGGTCGAAAAACTTGTTCCTGAGTACATGGATGCTGTCAGCAATGAAAGAATCAATCCGCCTGGATTATGGAAAGGACTTTCCTGGCCTGGAATCACAGATGCCGACCATCTGAAGCTTGCCAATAAATTTGTAACACGATTTGCCAAAACTGATCCACCTCCTGAATCTGTATCTGAACGTGAACCGAGAAATCAAAGAAAACTCAAGGTCGGCTACATGTCCGCCGACTTCATGCAGCACCCGGTGATTCAGTTGATCATGGAAGTTTTAGAGCGCCATGATCACACACAATATGAATTGATTGCCTTCGACGTAACCGATGAACACGAGTCTTTCTGGAGACGCCGGGTATTGTCTGCTTTTGATAAGGTCATTCCAGTACGGAAATTGAATGAAACAGAACTTGTAGAAACTATCAGACAAGAAAATGTTGATATCATCATTGATTTACAGGGTGATACTACAGATACCCGCTGCTGGTCTTTCCGGCACAGGCTTGCTCCGGTTCAGATGAGCTGGCTGGGTTTTATCGGGACCATTGGTGAAGGTATTTCCGATTATATTCTTGCTGATCCGCATACCATACCAGCCCGGAACAGGCAGTACTTCGCGGAAAAAGTCATCTGGATGCCCGACTTCTGCTTCCCGGCTGACACCCAGCGAGAAGCTCCGCCGCCACCGCCACGGATAGTCGAGAACCTGCCGGGCAATGCCGTGGTATTCTGCTCCTTCAACGGGCACTACAAAATTACGCGCGAAACCTTTGAAACCTGGATCAAGATAGTTCTTTCCGTAGAAGGCTCGGTATTATGGCTGTATAACCAGCACCCGGCTTCTACAGGAAACCTGCAAAAAGCCGCCTTGGAGCTTGGCCTTCCCGAGAACAGAATATTTTTCGCTGGGCATCGCCCCCACACCGAGCACTTGGCCAGACTGCAGCTGGCAGACGTGGCTCTGGACTCCTGGCCCTATAATTCAGGTGCTACAGCTATAGATACCCTATGGTGCGGTGTCCCAATGGTCAGCTATATGGGTGAAACCATGATGTCCCGGGTAGCTGGAGGCATGCTACACACCTTAGGCCTTCCTGAACTTGCCTGTTCTACTGTAGACCAGTTTAGGGATACAGCCATTGAGTTGGGTAATAACCCTCAAAAACGCAGAGAAATGAAAGACCGCCTTCTCCAGGCGAGATATACTTCTCCCCTTTATAATCCCGGCAGGTTTGTAAGACATTTAGAGAAAGCCTTTGAAATGGCTTACTCGCGTTTTGAGCAAAAGTTACCCCCAAATCACATTGAAGTGCCGGTTCTTGAAGATGCTCAAACTGCTACAGCCAAAACTTCTGTTCAGGTTCTGCTTGAAAAGGCGGACTACTATTTAAATCAGGACAAACTGGACCGCGCACAGGATTTTTACGAACAAGCTGCTGCTCAAGATCCTGACAATCCCTATGTACTCTACGGTCAGGGAATGATTTTAGGGTTACGCGGCAAGTACCAGGATTCCCTTGAACTTTTGCGCAAAGCTGTAGATTCCAAACCTGAGCATAAACCGTTCCAAAAACACATGGAAATCATGGAAAAGAAGGCCGAGCAAAACAGAGTCGGACAATTAAGTGAAGTCCTCAGCAAAGGCATGTCCCTGCACCAGCAAGGCCGCATGGACGAAGCATTAGAGTGCTACCAGACCATCCTTGAAGACTCCCCGCTTCACCCTCAAGCCACGCACTACTTAGGCCTGTTAGAGCTTCAAAAAGGCAGCCTCGAAGGTCTGGATAAGATCAAAGCATCTATACAACTCCAGCCATACAATCAGGAGTTTCAGCATAATTACGCTAAGGCCTGCCAATTAGCAGAAAACCTGAAACAAACAAATAACCAAGAGTAGCTTTCATGAACAATATATGGAATATAATAATCAAAGGCGGCGTAAAAGTAACTGTTCCTGCTGACCTGGATATCATGACATCTTACGTTCTTCTGGAGCAGGAAGACTGGTTTGAAGGTGAGATGGAGTTTGTGCGCAGGTTTGTACGCTCTGGCATGAACTGTCTGGATATTGGGGCTTGTTATGGGGTGTACGCCAGAACTATGGCTCACTTAACTGGCACTGAAGGAAAAATATTTGCCTTTGAACCTAACCCTGAAGTGTTAAAGTATTTGGAGCAAGGAAAGCCTGATAACCTTGAAATTGTAGATAAGGCTCTGTCAGACAATGATAGCCGGGTTTCGCTTACTCAAGAAACCACACCAGAATTATGCCAAACCATCCCAGGAGACAGCATTGAACAGATTACTCTGGACACCTGGTGGAATCAGTCGGGGCGACCTGATGTAGAATTAATCAAGCTCGATATAAATGGTCATGAGGGCAAAATAATATCAGGTGGAAGAGAGTTCTTCTCTCAGAATAACCCAATAATCATCTTTTCTACAGCCAATGCCGGGGATGTCATACCTGCTCTGGAATCAATGGGCTACCATATCTGCCGCTTCCTTCCAGCCAATGCTAAACTGGCCAAAACAGCAGAAACAAAGCCGGATCAGTATACACTTAACCTGGTAGCCATCAAATCCGAACATGAGTATGAACTGGCAATATCTGGATTGCTGCAAAGCATACAGTTGCAAAAAGATGAAGAATGGCCGGATGTTCTTGGCATGTTACCATGGACTGCCGAGCTGATGCCAACTTGGTTGAGTAACAGTAAAGATGCAGACTACGAAGACTATATAAATGCATTAAACCGCCTTTGTGCAGATCAACCCAAGGAAGCTGCCACGTCTCTGATAAATATTTTTGGAAATGAGAATAAACCCGCCTGGCTGGTAATGTCTCTATCAAGAGCATTATACGCTATAGGCGAACGTCACCGTGCAGCCATGACCTTACAGGTTCTGGTAAAGGCAACCCAGGAAGGCCAGCCATTTGAATACGATCTGCCTTTTCTACCGCCCTTGCCTGAACACGATCAGATTCCTGTTGAAACCGTGGCCCAGAACTGGATTGTTGCCAGATGTACCGAATCCTTTCTTACACTGAATTCCTTTTCAGGCTACTTTTCAGGTGAGCGTGACCTTGGCCTTCTGAAAACCCTGCACCAGAACAAAGAACGCCAGATCGAGTTTGAAAGACGTTTTGCCCTGCATCTGTTGCGTATGGGGAAAAATATAGTCATCAAGCCGGAAAACAAAATGCTGGGGCCAAACCACCTGAATCCGGCAGTATGGGCGGAAATTGCAGGCGTTGACCTAGCAGACATACCCGAGGTGCAATTGGATACCCCGGTTAAACAACAAATTGCCGCGTCAAGCCATGAGAAGATTGTTGTCTACACAGCCATAGCAGGCAACTACGAAGTCCTGCGCGATCCCGAATATATCACACCCGGAGTGGACTATATCTGCTTTACCGATAATCCTGAAACCAAATCAGAAGTCTGGAAAATTCTCCCCCTGCCGGAACACTCCAACGATCCCATGCGCAGGGCCAAGCAGCCCAAAATTCTACCCCATAAATTCGTCGGAGATTATGACATCAGCATTTGGGTTGATGCCAATATGCGCATCATTGGGGACGTCCGGCCACTTGCAGCTCAGACACTGTCCGAACACGACATGGCTGTATTCAGGCACCCTTTCAAGCGACCAAACCTGGAAGCCGAGGTTCAGGCTTGTATATTTTATAAAAAAGATTCTTCCGAAGTACTTTATCAGCAGCTGAACAAATACCGGGAAGAGGGACTGCCAGACGAACAGCCGATACCTCAGTGCAACACGCTCCTGCGCAGACACAACAAGCCAGAGATCATTTCAGCCATGGATGCCTGGTGGCAGGAAATTGAAAACCACAGCCGCCGCGACCAGATGAGCTTTCCCTATATAGCCTGGAAGTATGATCTGCAGCATGCAGTTATTAAGGACAACGCCAATGACAATTCATTCTTTAAGTGGCGGCCTCATGGTGAAGGAATTGCCCGGCCTGCCAAGCGAGCAGCACTGTCACCTGCAGACTACAAAAAGATCACTATTTCCCTGTCTTACTACAATGATGCTGAGCATATAGAAAAGCATATAAACAAATGGTCGGAGTATGCTGACCTTGTAAAATTCCAGATACTTGATGACGGGTCCAACGTTCCTGCAGAAGATATTTTAAAAAATTTCGATCTGAGCAGGCTAGATATGCGTCTTTTCCGTGTCGAAGAAGATATACCATGGAATATTCCAGGAATCAGAAATTTAGGAGCTACGGTATGCTCAACACCATGGATGTTGATCTGCGACATGGATCAGACATTTGAACGCTCTGAGATTGAAAAAATGTGCAGCCTTCCGGATAAAGGCAGTGGTTATTATTACAGCTTTGCCAGGCAGGATAATATCAGTACCAGAGGCACCATGCTTGTATCCATAGAAGACTACTGGAAAGTAGGTGGATACGATGAGGATATGGTTGGCAACTACGGCTACAATGATCCACTTTTCAGGTATCAGCTGAACCATTCAGGAATCAGGGAAATAACCTGCAAAGACATTCTCTGCACCCAGCATACGGCTGACTGCGACCTGGACAGGAGTACAAAGGAAGTTAATGCCCAGAAAATGGCTCAAAAAATCACAGAGTTGCCCAGACAAAACTGGGATGTTCTGAGATTCAAGTGGAAGCAGGTCCCGCTGAACTTAAATACCAAACAACAAATTACTCAAAGTAGTACCATGAACCAAGCACCTATGACTACCAGACGCACCGGCCCAGGCCCAAAAATGCACTGCCACGCTGAGCTTTTACGTGATTTGAACTACCAGGGATTTATCCCTGATGAGACAATGATGCGCTGGTTCAATGACAGATACAGTACATCCAAGCACCTGCTTACCCTGTACTCTATTGCCAGAGGACTGAATGCCCTAAAAGTTGTAGAAATTGGATTTGGAAGGTCATCTTTTGTGCTTGCCAGAGCAGCACATGAGACAGGTGGTTCGCTTATCACTTGTGATACAAGTGATTTCAGTTACCTTTTAAGCGAAGAAGAGAAGAAGGTTGTCAAGTTTATCAACGGTGACGCAAACCTGGTCTGGGAGGAGTGTAAAGAAGGTATTGATTTCGCTTTCCTTGATTTCTTCAGCATGCCGACCATGAGTAAGGAGTTTTCTCTTAATCATATAACTCAATGCGTTGAGAGATTGAAGCAGAATGCTGTCCTGGCCTTGCATGACTCTATAGATAACAGGTTTAAGTTGAAAGGGACATTAGCGACTATAGCGGATCATTTAAAAAGTAAAAATATTGATATAGAACTGATTCATTTACCTTATAATTATGGCTTATGTCTTATTAGGAGAGTTTCTGAATCGCATTTTGGTATGGTTAAAGATCAACATGTCAAAAAGCCTGAATCAAAATTACATACCCCCCCGGTATCAATACAAACTAAGCATAAAAATGCAAATATTTCTAAGTGGGGTGAGATCAACGAGGAAATCAAAATCAATGAAGACAAACCCATCTTTACAATATGCATCCCTACTTTCAACAGGGTAGAGGACCTTAAAAGATGCCTTATTTCTATAGACTCAGCAGTTGAATACTTACTCTACAAAACAGAGGTAATTGTAAGTGATAACAATTCTATAGATGGCACTTCTGATTTTCTGAGCAAGTATTGCCCTAGTTCAAAGTATATAGATTTCAAATATTGGACAAATCTTGAAAATATTGGTATTGTTAACAATGTAAAAAAATTATTATTTGAAGCCAAAGGTAAATATATTGCTTGGATTAGTGATGACGATTTCTTTTTTCCAAATGCTTTATTTCAATTTAAAACAATTATTGACAAATATAGGGTTGATTTTGCAAAATGCAGAAACATTACTTACATGATAAAAAGTGACAAAGTTTTTTTATACGGACCAAGAAATGATATACGGTACAATATTAATGACAATTTTAATAATTTTTTAGATATTTTTCAACTTAGTCGCTGCCTTTCTGGCTGTGTCCATATCAATTCACAAAAGGTTAGAGATATTTTTTTAAATTTAAACAATGTTTACCCTTCTATGGCTTTGTGTGCACTATGCTACAAAAATTCATATTACACTTCAGAGCCTCTGCTTATTCATCAATTTGAAAACACTATTTATTTGGAAAAGGATGTTGACATGAAAACAGATGAAACATACCGTATGCATACAGCAAGAGATCGTCAGCGATGTCTATTGTTTTTGCCAGATGATATATTCATGAATACAATAAGCTTGTCGCATATAAAGGACTATTTAAAAAAATACTACAATTTTATTGATAAAGAAGTAGCAAATAAACTCCAGCAATTCTCTTAGATATCTAATTTAAGCATTATTTAGCAGGATTTTCAGGGGATAGGGTATGCAAACAGTACTTTTTTGTGGAGGGCTCGGGACAAGACTTAGGGAAGAGACCGAATTTAAACCGAAACCCATGGTTCACATTGGTAACAAGCCCATCATCTGGCATATAATGAAAATATACGCTCATTTTGGATACAACGAATTTGTACTCACTCTTGGTCACAAAGGCGATATGATCAAAGATTTTTTCCTTCATTATGAGACCATGAATAATGATGTCACCATAGAACTGGGAAGACCTGAATCAATCAATATGCATAATTGTCATGATGAATGCGGCTGGAAGATAACACTGTCTAACACCGGGGAAAACACTCTAAAAGGTGGCCGACTGAAACGTGTGGAAAAGTACATACGAGGCGACACCTTCATGCTCACTTACGGTGACGGCGTGGCAAATGTGGACATAAACAAACTGCTTGAATTCCATCACTCTCACGGCAAGATGGTCACTGTGACCGGAGTACGCCCCATTGCAAGGTTTGGAGAGCTTCTGGTGGACGATCAAATGGTCAGGTCTTTCCAGGAAAAACCCCAAGTTTCTGGAGATAATGGTTTGATCAGCGGTGGTTTTTTCGTTTTTAACAGAGACATATTTGATTACCTAACTGAAGATGAAAACTGTGACCTGGAACACGGTCCTTTGGAAGCGCTTGCTCAAAAACATCAACTTATGGCCTACAGGCATGAAGGCTTCTGGTATTGCATGGACACCCTGCGGGATATGGAAAAGCTCAATGCCATGTGGGACAGGGGCGAAGCCCCATGGAAGGTCTGGTAGATGGACGTTTTGTTTGCTGATATATACAGAGACAAAAAGATCTTTATAACCGGGCATACCGGATTCAAAGGCTCCTGGCTGGCCTTCTGGCTTACCTGCCTGGGTGCGGATGTAACTGGATTCGCTCTGGAACCGGATACCGATCCCAGCCATTTCAAACTACTTAACCTGCCCATGCGCTCTATTATAGGCGATATCCGTGACCCACAGGCATTAAGCAAGGCAATACTGAAAACAAAACCCGAAATAGTCTTTCATCTGGCGGCCCAACCCCTTGTTCGGCTTTCTTACAAGCAGCCGGTTGAAACCTTTTCTTCCAATGTCATGGGCACGATCCACCTGTTTGAAGCCTGCCGCAAAGTCGATACCGTCCGGGCCATAGTCAACATTACATCTGACAAATGCTATGAAAACAGGGAATGGGTCTGGGGCTACCGCGAATCAGATCCCATGGGCGGGCATGATCCCTACAGTGCCTCTAAAGGCTGCGCAGAACTGGTCACTTCAAGCTGGCGCAACTCATTTTTTCATCCTGATCAATATGGCAGATCCCACCAGACCCTGCTTGCCAGCGCCCGGGCCGGAAACGTTATCGGCGGGGGCGACTGGGGAGAGGATCGGATCATCACGGACCTGGTAACAGCCGCAAGTCAGGGCCGGAAACTCATCATTCGCAATCCATCCGCCACCCGCCCCTGGCAGCATGTACTTGAACCCTTGTCCGGTTATTTGCTTTTGGGGCAATGTTTACTGGAAGGTGATGCTAAGTGTGCGGATGCCTGGAATTTCGGACCTGGAGATGAAGACAGCATTACCGTGCTCGAAGTTGTACAGGCAATGCAGGGGCAGTGGGACCATGTTCAATATGATGTCAAGCATGATACGAGCCAGCCTCATGAAGCCGGACTGCTCAAACTGGATTGTTCAAAGTCCAGATCAAGACTTGACTGGAAGCCGGTATGGAGTACAGATTCCAACTTTAACAAAACAATATCCTGGTATAAATCTTTTTATGACCGGGGTCTGATTCTTACCTCAGATAATCTCAAAGAATATATAAGTTACGCAAAACAAAAACAGATCTGCTGGGCAAGGAGGTAGATCATGAAAGCGATACGCAAGACATTTTCCCTGACTGAAACAGACAGGAATATAAAATTAAATATACCAAAGAACTTTGGCTCTAAAATAGAGATCATTATCCTGCCGGTGGGTAAAACTCAGGATGTGCACGGCAGATTTGAAATTGTTGCCGAAGATGGAATGGAATACAAAATGCCCAACTGGACCGAAGATGAGTTCAAGACAATAGGCGTCAGCGCTTTTTTTGATACGAATGAAGACGCTGATGTAGATTGGGAGGACTGGTTTGGACTCAGATAACAGGATCGGGGAAATTGTGCTCATGGAATTTCCCTACACCAATGCCAAAGGCTCCAAAGTCAGGCCGGCAGTCATTGTTTTTGATAATTCAATGACAGGAGTTGGACGTGATTTGACAGTAGCCTACATGACCACGGAAATTGACAGATATCGTCATGTACCCGTTGCGGTTCTGGTGGAGCGTAGCGATCTGGATTCCGGATGGATTAAAGATACCAGCGTCATTCGAACAGATAAGCTGCTTACAATAGATGAAAATAGTTTTATGCGGACTGGTATTGCCCGCTTGAATCAGCAAAAAATTCAAGAACTACTCAAAAGCCTCAGCCGTACTATGGTGTCTACATTTTACCAGTCTGTTCACAAGCCCAAGATTTCCGCTCCCTTTACCCCGGGTGTTTCGCGGGTTAATTATGCCGGACGGGTTTTTGATGAAGCTGAGATGTGCAACCTGGTGGATTCTTCTCTGGAGTTCTGGTTGACCTATGGCCGATATTCCAGGGAATTTGAAAAACGCCTGGCAGAATTTCTAAGCATTAACTACGCTTTCCTGGTCAATTCCGGCTCCTCAGCCAATTTACTGGCCTTCATGGCCCTGACTTCACCTCTCTTAGAAAATAAAGCCATGCGCCGTGGCGATGAAGTCATCACGGTTGCCGCCGGGTTCCCCACTACTGTGGCCCCGATTATTCAATACGGTGCAGTTCCGGTTTTCGTGGATGTGGATTTGGCCACTTTCAATATTGATGTGACCCAGCTTGAAGCGGCTTTATCATCGAGAACCAAAGTGGTAATGCTGGCCCATACTCTGGGAAACCCTTTTGATATTCAAGCGGTCAAGTCTTTTTGCGATGCCCATAACCTGTGGCTCATCGAAGACAATTGCGATGCCCTTGGTTCAAAATACCAGGGCAGATACACTGGAACCTGGGGAGACATCGGCACTTCCAGTTTTTATCCGCCCCACCACATGACCATGGGAGAAGGAGGGGCTGTATATACCAACGACAATCTTCTTAAAAAAATTATCCTTTCCATGCGCGACTGGGGCCGCGACTGCTGGTGCGAGAGTGGCGTGGACAATACCTGCGGCTGCCGCTTTTCCAGTCAGCACGGCACACTCCCTTTTGGATATGATCATAAATATGTGTACAGCCATTTCGGTTACAACCTGAAACCCTCAGATATGCAGGCTGCCATAGGCTGCGCTCAATTGGACAAGCTGGAAACCTTCACGGCCAGGCGCAGGGAAAATTTTAATCTTTTGCGATCCGGCCTGGCTGATCTGGACCGGTTCTTCCACCTTCCCGAACCCACCCCGGGCAGTGACCCCAGCTGGTTCGGCTTTTTCCTCACGTTAAAAGATGGTGTTCCGTTCACCAGAAACCAAATCGTGGAACACCTCGAAGCCGCCAATATCCAGACCAGGAATTTGTTCGCGGGCAACATCACCCGCCATCCCTGTTTCATGGGATTGAAGGAAGGTGTGGATTTCAGGATTGTGGGCGAACTGGCAGTGACAGACAAGATTATGAACGACAGTTTCTGGATTGGTGTTTATCCGGGGATGAAGCAAGAAGTGGTTGAGTATATGGTGAACACGATTCGGAGTTTTGTGGAAAATCTATGAAGAAAACCATCCTCCTCACCGGAGCCACCGGTTTTCTCGGCAGTCACTTGCTGGAGGCACTGCTGAACAATAATTACCAGGTGGTTATCCTGAAACGGTCCTTTTCCGATGCCTGGCGTATCAACCATCTGATAGACAATGTAAAAAGCTATGACCTTGATAAAGATCCCCTGGAACACGCTTTCAAGGATCAGCCCATTGATGTGGTGATTCACCTGGCAACCCTTTACCGAAAGTTCGACAAAGGGAAAGAAGTCTCTGAAATGATCGCCTCCAATGTCACCTTTCCGGTTGAAATTATTGAATGTGGTATTAGGCACGGCCTTAAAGGTTTTATTAACACCGGGACATTCTTTGAATATGATTGTTCTGTATTGCCGGTCAGGGAAGATGCGCCATTCAAACCATTCAACCTTTACGCCAAAACTAAGCTGGCCTTTGAAAATATCCTGGTCACATATTCCAGCAGTATATCCACCATGACATTGAGGCTGTTTTCGCTTTATGGAGAAAAGGATAACGCCAAGCTGATCCCCATGCTTATTCAGAAAGCTTTAAAAAAAGAAACCATGGAATTGTCTGATGGACTGCAAAAACTGGATTTTGTCTACTCCGCAGACATTATTGATGCTTACCTCAAGGCTTTGAACGTTATCCACGCATTCAAGCCGAAGCACCAGGTCTTCAATATCGGTTCAGGGTCTCCCGTTAGTGTCCGGGAAGTTGTTTCCATTCTGGAACAACAATTAGGCACTTCGGTAAAAAAAACATGGGGCAAACCATCCGAATTTGATATCTCCATTGTTTTTGCTGATATTTCCAGGGCAAGAAAGGATTTGAGCTGGAAGCCTGAACACTCCATCCACGAAGGAATGGAAAAAACAATCAGGTATTACGCAAAAAGGAATGAAACATGGAGATAATTCCTACGAATCTGCAGGGAGTATACGAAATACAGTGCAGGAATTTTCAGGATCAACGTGGGCTTTTTATAAAAACTTTCCATGCAGATACCTTTGCTGCACATGGCCTGGATACTGATTTCAAGGAAAGCTTTTATTCCGTATCAAAGAAGAACGTATTGCGCGGCATGCATTTTCAAAAGCCGCCACACGATCATGCCAAGCTCGTTTACGTGACTGACGGCGAGATCCTGGACGTGGCCCTTGATATCAGAAAGGATTCGCCCAGTTTTGGCCGGTATTTTTCCACAACATTGTTAGACATAAACGCCAAATCATTATACATGGCCAAGGGCTTCGCTCATGGTTTCCTGACCCTCTCTGAAACCGCGACTGTGGTGTATCTGACCACAACAGTCCACGCTCCAGAACATGATATCGGTGTAAGGTGGGACAGTTTTGGATTTGACTGGGGCTTGATAAAGCCTGTTGTCTCTCAACGTGACAATTCTTTTAAAAAATTTAAAGAGTGTTTATGATAGCTATCCTTGGAGCCGGCATCTCCGGTATCTCAGCGGCATATCATCTCCGACAAAGGGGTATCGAAAGTATAGTCTTTGAAAAGGATGAAGACTGGGGGGGGGGCTTTATGGAAATTTTGAAATTGATGGGTTTAGATTTGATAAAGCAATCCATCTGTCATTCACTGAATTTGAAATCCCTCTGTGACAGTGGTAATGGAACGCTACATTTTCATCTCCTTCCGGTAACGCATGTGGCAGCCTCTTCCACGCCTCTGCGAGGGGGTGAGGGACCTGACCCTGCTGGAGGCCATGCAGCGGCTGATGGTCCTGGTGATTGATAAAATTAGATCCACAGGGGAATTGGCCGAAGATTCCATTTGCAAAATGATCGATACAATGATGGATGCAATGGCAGAGATTATGGAAACAATTCGCAGATCACATAACAATAAGTAAGGATAAGCCGAGAGTTAATTCAATTCAGAAAGTAAAATTAAAAACATAAGCGACTTTGATTTGTCAAATTTATTTTAGAAGATATGCACCGAAAAAAAACTTACTTACCAGAAATATTTATTATGATTATCTCTGATCAAATTACTGCCATCTTACCCATGAAGGGTCACTCCGAACGTGTTTCCAACAAGAACATACGGCATTTCAACGGAAAACAACTGTATCACCATGCAGCTCAAGTATTACAGGATTCAAAATTTATTAGTAGCATTGTAATTAATACGGACAGTGAGATCATTTCTGAAAAAGCCCCCAAACACTTTTCTAAAGTTCACATCATTAATCGCCCAGAAAGCATTAGAGGCGATTTTGTACCTATGAACGACATTATTGCACATGACATTTCAGTAACAGACGGAGAACATTTCCTACAGACCCATAGCACGAATCCCCTTTTATCTCAGGCTACTCTTGAAAGAGCTATCCAAAAATACTTTGAAGGCCTTGACCGCTATGACTCCCTCTTTTCTGTAACAAAGCTGCAAACCAGGTTGTACTGGGAGTCAGGTAAACCAATCAACCACGACCCTTCAAAACTGGAAAGAACTCAAGACTTGCCACCCGTCTTTGAGGAAAATTCAAACTTTTATATTTTCTCACGCGAGTCTTTCGTAAGAGCTAATAATAACAGAATAGGCTTAACCCCACAAATGTTTGAGGTCGATCCTCTTGAAGCCATAGATATTGATGAAGAATCTGACTTTCAGCTTGCTGAAGCCATTTATCATCTAAAGTCTGTTGGGAAGCTGCCATGACTACCAGGGAAAACTTGAAGCTAAGAATAGTAAATCACGAGTGTACGATTGGCTCATGGATCACTATCGGTAGTACAGTTGTAGCAGAAATTATGGCCCAGGCAGGTTTTGACTGGCTTGTCATAGATATGGAGCATAGCGCTATCACCCTGGATATAGCCCAGGATATGATACGAGTGATTGATTTATGCGGTGTACCTCCACTTGTTAGAGTAGGACATAATCAGCCCAACATCATTAAACGGGTTATGGATAGCGGAGCACATGGTGTAATAGTTCCAATGGTAAATTCGAAAACTGAAGCCCAGCAGGCTGTGGCTTCAGTTAAATATCCGCCTGAAGGATTCAGGGGGGTCGGCTTGGCAAGAGCTCAGAAATACGGACAGGATTTCGAAGGCTACCGAAAATGGAACCAGGAAAACAGCATTGTCATTGTGCAGGTTGAGCATATTGATGCGGTTAATAACCTTGAAGATATACTGAGTGTATCGGGTGTAGATGGTTTTATTGTCGGCCCTTATGACTTGTCTGGATCGCTTGGAGTACCCGGCCAGTTTGAAAATCCCGATGTTCAAGATGCTCTGGAACATATCCAGAAAGTTTCAGCCAAAAAAAACGCCATATCAGGCTTCCATATAATACAACCAAATATTGACGAATTAGAATCAAAGCAAATGCAAGGCTATAAATTTCTGGCTTTCAGCCTTGATATTATTTTTCTGGGCAATCATTGTCGTGAAAAAATCAAATCTGCGAAACTGACATAAGGACACCATGAGTAATATACTTATTACAACATCATCATTTGCAAAAAATGACCCCGGACCACTTAAAATTATAGAACAGACCGGCTTAAATGTTGTTTTGAATCCTCTGGAACGTAAACTGACCGAACAAGAAGTCCTTGATCTTATTCTCGAACATAAGCCTATAGCTATCCTGGCTGGGGTGGAGCCCCTGACAGCAAGTGTTTTACAACAGGCAACCGGTCTCAAGGCAATAGCCAGAGCCGGAATTGGCATGGACTCAGTCGATCTGGATACAGCTAAGCAACTATACATTTCTGTAACCAACACACCGGACGCCCCGACTATTCCTGTAGCTGAACTAACTGTAGGAATGATTTTGACTTTGCTTCGTCAGGTCCACACCTCCGATGCTTCTATCCGCCAGTCTCAATGGACTAGACCCATGGGCCAACTCCTATATGGCAAAACCGTGGGCCTTATCGGATGTGGCCGGATCGGTTCAAAACTGGCCTTATACCTAAAAAACTTCGGTTGCACAGTTGTCGGCACAGACCCTGCGTGCAAGACTCACGAAGATATTCAAATGGCAGAACTTGAAGAAGTATTATCTGTATCTGACATAGTTTCACTGCATCTGCCATATTCAACAGATACCCATCATTTCATAAATCAAGAACGCCTTAAAAAATTTAAACCCGGCTCATTTCTGATAAATACGGCCAGAGGTGGGCTGGTGGATGAAGATGCACTGCATGATGCTCTTGTTAATAAACAGCTTGCAGGAACTGCGCTGGATTGTTTTGAAAATGAACCTTATACAGGTCCACTTAAAAAATTTGATAATGTGCTCTTGACTGCACATATAGGCTCATATGCCAAGGAAGCCCGAATTATGATGGAAACACAAGCTGCCAACAATCTTATTTCTCAACTGAAAAAAGCGGGAGTTTTGTAATGAATATCCTGGTAACAGGAGGCTCTGGTTTTTTAGGAAGTCATGTGGCGGACGCATTAAGTGATGCCGGGCACAAGGTTACAGTTTTTGACAGGACTGAATCACCATATCTTCGTCAGGACCAGGCAATGTCCGTCGGCGATCTGATGGACCTTCAACACCTTGACAGAATTGTTAAAAATCAAGATATCGTATATCATTTCGCTGGCATAGCAGACATTGATGAATGTAAAATTAAACCTGTCGATACCGCGCAGATCAATGTTGTGGGAACTGTTAATTTGCTTGAAGCATGTCGTAAGTCAGATATCAAAAGATTTGTCTTTGCCAGTTCTTCTTATGTGTACAGTGATGCAGGTTACTTTTACCGAACCAGTAAGCAGGCATGCGAGTCTTTTATCGAAAACTACTATGAACTTTATGGTTTAAAATATACTTGTCTTCGCTATGGTTCCCTTTACGGACCCCGTGCTGATGATAGAAACAGTATATACAAGCTCGTAAAGCAGGCTTTGAAGAATAAAAAAATCGCTTATCAGGGAACTGGAGACGAACTGCGTGAATTTATCCATGTCTGGGATGCTGCCCAGAGTAGTGTCAGAATTTTAGATGCGCAGTACGAAAATGCTTATATTACACTGACCGGAAAAGAGAAAATGCGCTACGCTGATCTTCTTGAGATGATCAATGAAATGTTAGGGAATAGCGTTGAAATTAAAATTTCACCCTCAACTAGAAAAGCACATTACCGGATTACCCCGTACAATTTCAGTCCAAAGCTCGGCATGAAACTTACCAGCAATCCGCATGTTGACATGGGACAGGGTCTTTTACAATGCATGGCAGATATTTATGAAAGTATACATAGGGAAAAATCCAGCCAGCTTGGTGTATTTGTAAATGACGGCTAAAAATTGCAGACCCAGCTGGATACTCTTATCCTACCCTCTTCATCCCGAAGCCCCGTCCTATGGAGGTGGAAGTTCATTTAAGGATCAAGAAGACAAACTGATATCTCGTGGTGACTCATGTAATACCAGAAAGTGGTATCTTTCAAATCACATGGGTACACATATTGATTTCCCGAGGCATTTCACCAATACTGGTCCTGCATTGACAGATTTTGATCCCGGTTTCTTTATATCCAATAATATCCATGTAGTTGATATTTCACCTGTAGAGCCAGGCCAAATCATCACCCACAACCTTCTTGAACACCATAATATCCCTGATAATGTTGAATTTTTATTTATTAGGACCGGTTTTAGCCACTATCGTTCTCAGGATGTTTACTGGCAAAACAACCCCGGATTTGAACCCGATCTGTCGGATTACCTCAGAGAAAAAACCCCACACCTCAGAGTCATGGGCTTTGACAGCATTTCTCTGTCATCTTTTTCCAACAGGAATCTTGGAAGAAAGGCACATAAATCTTTTCTGGACAATGAACACTTCATCTTACCCCTTGAAGATATGGACTTAAGCATTATCGATAGCAAATGCCAGATATCGAGTGTAGTAATCGCACCATTGCAGGTATTTAATGCAGATGGGGCTCCGTGCACAGTTTTTGCTATGATATCTTGATCATTTGATAAACCCTTCAATCCTTACCACGCAGAAAGCATACTATGAGATACCAAGCAGTATTTTTTGATTTTGACGGTGTGATTTTAGACTCTGTGCATGTCAAAACTAAAGCTTTTGCCGCCATGTTCCGCCAGTATGGTCCAAAAGTGGAACGACAAGTTGTTGATTTTCATTTAGCTAATGGGGGGATGTCGAGATTCAAAAAATTTGAGCATTATTATAGAAATATCCTAAATATGGATATTTCACAAAAAGAACTTGATTTGCTCGGCAATAAATTTTCCGAATTAGCTTTACAAGGGGTGATTGAATCACCTTTCATACCAGGAGCTATTGAAACCTTGAAATCATTAAATTCAGATCAAACTCCATGTTTTATCGCTTCCGGAACTCCAGATGATGAAATAAAATACATAGTTCAGCACAAAAATTTAACCACATATTTTCTTGAAGTACATGGTTCTCCTAAAGAAAAGTCAGCCATAGTCTCTGAAATGATAGTTAAACATAATCTGGCATCAAACAATTGCCTCTTTATTGGAGATGCCATGTCTGACTACTGTGCAGCCCAAGAAACAGGATTAAATTTCCTTGGAATAGTCAAGGAGCAAACCACTTCTCCTTTTCCTGAAGACACGTGGGTAAAAAAAGAAGTTACTTTAAATGACTAACCTTATACAGAATCATAAAAACATGAAAAAAGCACTAATCACCGGAATTGGAAAAATTGGGGACAGGTTCTTTAAGTTGACTGTTTCACCATAATAGAAGAAATTGGGGACAGGTTCTTTAAGTTGACTGTTTCACCATAATTAGCTACATTCCTCTCAACCCAGCAACCACAAGCATTCACGGAGGTCCACCATGCCCAGAATAGCCAGATTTATCCGGGATAATCAGCCCAGCATCTACCATGTAATATCCAGAACAGCTCTTCAGGGACTGCCCATCAAGGACAGGGACAATGACTTTCTGCTGGGCCTGATCAAAAAGCTCAGTCAACTCTACTTTGTTGATGTGCTGGGATTCGCACTTTTAGGCAACCACTTCCACCTGGTAATCCGCATGTATCCAGAGTCTGATCCTACGGATGATGAAATCAAGGAAAGGTTGCAGAAATATTATGGAGATGAGCTTAATGTTACCGGGGTGCTTATATCCGACTACCGCAAGAGGCTGACCAACCTGGGGGCTTATGTGAAGGACATCAAGCAGGGATTCACCAGGTATTTCAATAAGAAGTATAACCGCAGGGGATTCTTTTGGGGGGATAGATTCAAGAGTATGATTGTTCAGGACGGGTTAAGCCTGGTTAATCTTCTGGCTTATGTGGATCTCAACCCTATCCGGGCCGGGATAGTAAAGAAACCGGAAGACTACCGCTGGTGTTCTTTGGGATATCATACCCAGACCGGGAATAAAGACGGCCTGCTGTCCATAGACTTTGGGATGAAGGAATGGAACGTGTTTGATCCCAAGGAGATTGTCCGCAGGTACAGGCAGTTTGTATATGAGACTGGAGCAGCTGAAAGCCAGGAGTCAGGAGTCAGGGGACAGGGGTCAGTGAAAAGAGGAATTGATCCAAAGATCGTGGAAAAAGCCAGAAAGAAAGGCTTTAAAATATCCAGGACTGACCGGTTCAGGTACAGATGCCGGTATTTTACTGATTCCGGGGTGATCGGAGGCAAAGACTTTGTTCAGGAGGTGTTTGACCAGGTCAAGCACTTGCTGGGGTCCAAGGATACAAGGAAATTTACTCCGGTTGGCGGGGTGGAGGGTTTGTATTCAATGAAAAGACTGGGACAAACTTAATATAGGCCCAGTTAAAAATGCTGGTTTGAATAAAGCCTTGCCTGATCTAAATCTGGGATCACTTCTGCAGTCTTTGACTCTACTGGCTCACGGCGGAACTGTTGGCTTCTATGTCCAAAACGCAAACAAAAAACCAGCCATAAGTTTCAACCAGACTCTTGCAGAACTGGTATCCCGAGGCGCACCATATAGATATCTGGCATTACCAGGTATCGGTACTGGCATAAACTTGGATGAGATCCACTGGATGGCCGTTGATGC
>NZ_JYNP01000070.1 GCF_000934755.1 Desulfonatronovibrio magnus | reverse complement strand
AATTCTGCAAGGTCCATGCGGCCCATGGGGTCGGCCTTGATCAGACGCAGTTCCATACCCTGAACGTCGGCCAGCTTCTTGATGGAATAATGGGCCTCCTCTGAGACGTAAACGATGGGCGGCAGATCGGACTGAGCCTGCAAAACCTTCTTGCCGAAATACATGCCGTGGCTGTTGCCGTCGGTCCCGCTGGCGGTGACAAAACCCCAATAGTCCTTGTCGAACCCGAACCTGGGGGCAAAGTAGTCGATGACATCCCTTTCAAAGGGATGGCTGTTCAAGAGCAGGGAGCTGGGCTTGTAAGGATCGCCCACATTGTTCATGGCAGCCTCGTAGAGCCCGCTTTGCTTGTACCACTCGTAAAACCCGGCCAGTTCCGTATCCTGATTGATGGGATAGCCGATGAAATGCGGTCGGCTTTGCAGCATTTCCGCTGTATAGGAATTCAGCCAGTCCATGGCTTTTTGGTGGTCGGTGTTCTGGGCCAGGGCCGGGATGGATAGAAAAAAGGTTAAGATCAGGATGATCACGGTCAGGCCGGGGCGACACAACGGGCAAAATGATTTGTTCATGGGAGTTCCTCCTGGAAAACACTGGTTAAATTCGGCAGGTTGTGTGGTTACTTAAGGACTCATAGCACCAAAGCACATCATTGACTTCAGCGGACGCATTATACACAGGCGATACAGTTTAGCTCTTTGCTGCAAATTTAAGGAATCCGTATCTCATGCGTCTGCACTTTCAATAAATTTGACAGGATCAACGGTTCAAAAAAATCCCTACGAAAAATAATCAGACGCTGGTTTTCATGATTCTCCCTTTGGTTTATTGAAGGTTGATTTGGTTAACGGCTTCACCCGCAGCAGAACGGCCATGGCCAGGGCCGCAGCGGCCACGCCGGCCGGATTGGAGAGGCCCGGAGAAAGATTAAACCCGATGGATGCCTGGAGAATAAAGGAGACGGTCACCGCGGTCATGAACAGGGCCGGGAGCGTGGCGATCCAGTGAAATTTACCGTTTTGGCGCAGATAGATCGCAGCGGACCAGAGGACCAGCATGGCCAGGGTCTGGTTGCTCCAGCCGAAATAGCGCCAGATGAGGTTGAAATCCTGGGTGCTGACGAGAAAGGCCAGGATGAACAGCGGCACTGCCAGAAGCAGTCTTTTGGCGGCTCTGGTCTGGGGGAGGCTGAAGGTTTCCGCCAGGATCAGGCGGCTGGATCGAAAGGCCGTGTCCCCGGATGTGATGGGCAGGATGATCACCCCCAGGATGGCCAGAAATCCGCCCACCGGGCCAAGCAGTGTCTGGCAGACCTGGTACACCACCAGGGAGGGCGTGCCGCTTTGAATGACCTGAAACAAAGCGTCAGGCCCATAAAACAGAGTCATCCCGGCAGCGGCCCAGACCAGGGCGATAATCCCTTCGGCGATCATGGCGCCGTAGAACACCAGGCGACCTCTGGATTCATTGCGGATGCAGCGGGCCATGAGGGGGGACTGGGTGGAATGAAAGCCGCTGATGGCTCCGCAGGACAGGGTGATGAACAGCAGGGGCCAGATGGGCAGGCCTTGCGGGTGCGTGTTCACTGTTACGTCCAGGTTCGGCAGGACCGGGGCATCACCCAGGGCCATGCCCACAAGCACGCCCAGGCTCATGAACAGCAAGAGCGCGCCGAAAAATGGGTACAAACGGCCGATAAGCTTGTCGATGGGCAGAATGGTGGCCAGGAAGTAGTATCCGAAGATGCAGGCCACCATAAACTGGACGTTCAGGCCGGTAAGATTGCCCAGAAGCTGTGCCGGACTGAGGACAAACACCACGCCCACGAGCAGCAGCAGCAACAGGGAAAAGAATCGCATCACCCAGCGGGCGTGCAGGCCCAGGAAGGTGCCCACCACGTCCGGAATGGACGCGCCCCTGTTGCGTACCGAAAGCATCCCGCTGAAATAATCGTGCACAGCGCCCGCGAAAATCGCCCCCACCACGATCCAGACCAGAGCCACCGGGCCGTAAAGCGCGCCCAGGATCGGCCCGAAGACCGGCCCGACCCCGGCGATGTCCAAAAGCTGGATGAAAAAGACTTTCCATGTGGGCATGGAGGCGTAGTCCACCCCGTCGGACATGGTGGAACACGGCGTGGGGCGGCTCGGGTCCGGGCCGAATATCCGCTCAACCACCTTGCCGTAGGAGAAGTAACCCAGGATGAGCAGGCCAATGCACAAAAAAAGTATAATCACGTTTTATACCTAAAAAAATTGAAATAAGGTGAGGTGGTAAGTATTCGCCTTCGGCCGCCCTGGCAAAAAAACGGGGCATCAGCGACAACCCCGTAGCAACAGCCCCTCAAAAGCAAACAATTTTATTATTTACTGCTCATTCCGGCATGTCAACGGAAAATAAAATATCGATTTTTATAATTTTTGATGGCGTGTATCTATTCACCATATATTATGATCAGCACTGAATCTAAGGCCAGTCCCCGGTTCATGTTTCGCCATTGATGCGATGTTTGACCGTCGCAGGTTCCTTTCAGGCAAACCATATACATTAAAAACTGCCGATTTTTTCCAAAATATGCAAGATTTCCAATCCAGTACAACATGCCCAGCTAATGGTTTGCCTTAGGGAACCGCGACAGGGAGTTCGTATCAACAGAAACATGAACCGGGGACTGGCCCCTGGCTATGGTGAATAGTTACGATGGCGTTATTGCAATTCCTCTCCCGAGCCGCCTCCATGTTATGTTCCCATTGCCCGGCAGCCGCCCTGGCGTTTAGCTGCGTACAGAGCCTGGTCCGCAGCCTCCAGCAGATCCTCTGGTCTGGCCATGGACGACCGGGCCTGGGCAAACCCGATGCTTACCGGACCCTCCCAGATCACCATCCCCTGGTCATTGCAATACTTCTTGTCCGCGGTCAGGATTTTTTCGGCTACAAGAGCGGCATCCTCTTGAGGACATTGGGGACAGATCACCAGAAACTCATCCCCGCCAAGTCGGCAGACAGTGTCGTCATTACGCACAGCTTCCTGTAGAGATTTTGCCAGCGACCGCAAAAGATCATCCCCGACGGCATGTCCATGTGTGTCATTGACCTGCTTGAATTTGTCCGCATCCAGCAAAAGGACGGAAAAATTGAAACCCTGATCACATGCCTCGGTCCAGAGATTGTCCAGTAAGGATATGGCAAAACGCCGGTTAGGCAAACCGGTAAGTTCGTCGTGTACGGCTAAGGCCTCCAACTGGCGATTGGCCTGCTTCAACTCAGCCGTGCGCTGTTCAACAAGCTGCTCTAAATTGTTGTTGAGCTGGCGTAGTTCCAGATTGCGCTGTGAAACCGTCTTGAACAGTCCTTTGAGAGCGGTAAGCAACGGCTCTGTCCCGGTTTGTGTCTGGTCAGCATCAGTCTGATAGGCCTGTTCCGCGTCCTGACCGTCCTGCACGGCTCGAACCTGTCTGGCCATGCCCTGATCAACGCCAAGAATGTGGTAGGCCAGCCATTCCACCAGGTATCCCAGCATCTGTTCAGCCTCGTGTGGTGAAAGGCTTTCAGCCCGTGACGCCAGGGATTTGGCTTCCTCGACAAAATCTTTGTGCAGGTTTTGATGGTATTTGATATAGGCCGGAAACAGGCCTGCTGATTTCATCATGGCTTCTTCATCTCTGAAATGGATGCGGGTGTATTCGAGTATGGACATGGCGGACTCTTTGAGCTTTTCAGGATCAAAATGATCTTTTGACATGGCTGCTTCGCCAACATCGTTGATAAGCTCTACAAGCCTTTTATGTTCTATATCCACCATGGATATGCCCACCAGAAAGGATTCATTCCAATTGAACATCGTTGTCATGATTACTCCTTAGCAACCAGAATTGTTGAACTTAACTTTAGACTGCTTCTAAAAATGCTGCCACAAACTGAATTATTCATTATCTCTGCTCTTACTCATCCTTCCTGCCCTAAAATTTTTCCCTTTGTCCACCATTAAATATCATATCAGAATTACGATTATGCATGAGCATTATCAGGCAACAGGGCATGGCGCTTTGATTCTGACAGCTTTTTTCCTTTGTAATCCCGACCAAAAAATGGTTACTTGCCCGGTGATAACCACAGTTGACATATTTCTGCTCGTTAACTATAGTTCACATGTGATAGAAGTCCGCAAAACAGCAACATTCACAAAATGGTTCAAGTCCCTTAAGGACCAGAGGGCAAAAGCCCGCATTCAGGTCAGGATCGACAGGATTGAAATGGGCCACTTTGGTGATGCTGAACCGGTAGGCGAAGGCGTAAGTGAATTACGCATCTTCTACGGACCTGGCTACAGGGTCTATTTTGTTCAGAAAGGTGCTGTTGTGGTGATACTTTTATCGGGTGGCGAAAAAAGCTCTCAGCAAGCTGATATCGACAAAGCCAAAGAAATTGCCGGACAATTGGAGGTTTAGGTTATGGCCATTAAAACTACTCGCTGGGATTCAGCAGAGTATCTTAAAACAGACAAAGATATTGAACTGTATCTTGAGGCATGTATCGAGGAGGCAGGTGACGATCCCGCATTCATCGTTCACGCGCTGGGTGTCATTGCGCGCGCCAGGAATATGAGTCAGCTTGCAAGGGACACCGGACTGACCCGCGAAGGTTTGTACAAAGCACTGTCTCCTGAGGGAAATCCCACATTTGCTACTGTGGCAAAGGTGGCCAAAGCACTGGGATTGCAGATTACGGTGCAAACCTCACATAAAGAACCTTTTAAACATCAAGCTCAGGTGATCAACTCTTCATGAGAGTGAGTATTAGCCTGGCTTTTTTACTTGTAATCCCCACCTAAAAATGGATATTTGACCGGAATTTGATAAAACAAGGCTTTTCTGATCATACCCAGGGAACAGGGTGGGGGCAGGCCATTGGCTAATTGAGAATAATGAAATGATGGTTAAAGAAAACAACTTGCCGTACAGAGGGAAAAAGTCATGACGGCCCTGCGGCTATTTTCCAGCAGGTTCGATTCCGTGCCGGCAGCCACATCCTGGTATTTGGCGGACCTTGGCGAGGCACGGTGCAAACAGGAATTGTTTTCCCGCTATTGAAAAAGGTCCTAACTGAAGTTAAGAATTTGATAAAAATCTAATTCCACACGAAACGCCAAAGAACCAGTAGTCATATTCTTTCTATCTTATACTCGGAGTCGGATTCATCCAAAAGTTGATCCCAATCATCCGGCGGATTACCCTGGTGCAGCATTTTCCTGAAAACAGTGTACGGATCTTTTTTTCCTTTTGCCTGGCGCAGGGTTTTCTGGTCATTGACCCAGGCATAGATGATGATTTTTGAAGCAGAGTCGTAGCGAAAGAAGAGGCGAAAGCGCCTGCCTATCCTGGCCCTGCACCAGTACCTGTGGTCTTCTCCCCAAGTGTTGCCCTGGCGGTACCCAGGATGACCAGGATCGACAGGTATGATCCTTAACATCAGCCTTGAGAGTGCATGAAACAGCTTGACGTTTGCATTAGCCGGCCAGTCTTCAGGGTCAGAAGATCTGGCGCGGTGGCAAGCTGTAGAAAGGCGTTTCAGCTGTTGGACCAGGCAGTCATGAAAGAGCAGTGTCCAGCCCTGGGTCTGCATTACAGGTCCACATCTCCGGAGATTTCCTGCTCATGGCCCTGATTGTGTTCAAGGGCCATAACCAGGCTTTTGGCAAGGTCGTCCGGGAGAGCTGAAACATGGCGACCGCGTGCTATATCCTGTTCCAGCAGACTCAGGAAAGAGGCTACAGCAGGATCATTATGCTCATCTTCCCCTTTGATCACGATTTCATTGCCACGGAGGGTGAAGGCCAATCTGGACCCTGTACCAAGGTTCAAAGCCTGACGGATGGCTTTGGGCAGGGTGACTTGGCCCTTGGAAGTCATGGTGGCCATTTCTCTAATTGTCGTCATGCTTATTGCTCCTGTTTTTCAAGAAGTAAGGATTGCTCCTTACCCTGTCAATCATAAATATTCTTTTTTAGCTGAAGCGGTCCCCATATCTTGGACAAAAAACGGTTTAAGTGAAGGTACGAACATACGGCTATGTCTATGGCATAGTCCAGTTCGATTGTTTTCAAGGCTGCCAAAAGAATGCTTGTTCATTAAGGCAGGGTTGAACTTCTCTCAGAGCAATGCACGTAGTCTTGACCCCATGTATCATCAACCAGGCCAGTCAAGACATCCTGACCAAAGCTACTACAGCGGCCTTCACCACCGGCCTGAGCTCATAAATATTCTTGCTATTACTTTCCTATGCTGCTTATTCACGGACTCAGGCAGAAACTCCCTCCACTGATTTCGTAACTCGAATTTCCTGAACTGCAACAAACCCAGTGCCAACTACTGCCAACCAAGTTGGCGCACACTTTGAGGCCAGATCAAGAAGTTTTTTTGTTGTCAGTTGTTATTACAGACTTTTTTATTATGGCATGTATAGTGCTTATAACCAGGAAGGCTTGACAATATTTTTTGTAACTATTCACCACATACGGAATATGGCTATTCAACGGCACTGGATTCCGGCTTTCGCCGGAATGACGGAAAAGATCAACAACCTTCTTTAACCGTCACCCCGGACCAGATCCGGGGTCCAGGTCTTCTTGATGGAACATGGTGAATAGTTACCTATTTTTTTTACTTAAGGAGGAAAACATGGGGAAGGTAGTACAACAAAAGTGGTTTGTAATTGTGGCAATGGCGGTTATGCTCTGCCTGGCCGGGCTGGTCATATCAGGCACGGCCTTTGCCCAACAGTGCGTAGACAACGGGGATGGAACAGTGACTGATAACAGTGCAGGGCTGATGTGGCAGAAGGCTTCGGGTGATCGAATGAACTGGTATGCGGCCATGAGCTATGCCTCCGGCCTTTCATTTGCTGGGCATTCCGACTGGAGGTTGCCGAGCAGAGATCGACTACAAGAGCTGTTCTATTCTCCCTGTCAACGTATGATTGAATTGGCCTTCCCGGCCTACTGGTCGTCTACTACCCTCGCCGACAATACAAACTCCGCGTGGCGCGTCCACCTCAAAAACGGCAGCGTGGCCGGCGTCAATAAGTCCGGTACCTACCATGTACGCGCCGTACGTTCGGTACAGTGATGGATGATTTGGTACTTCGGTGATTTGGCCCTTTGGCAGGATGGGGTTGTCGCTGGGGCAATCCCATCCCGCCAAGACGGGTTAGCCTTCTTGTGCGTCAGGCAAGGGTTGTCAGGCTGGTATGCAGAGACATCTTGAGAAGGATGTTGTGAGCAGGCAGAGAGTTTAAAGACTGCCTGAATCATATCCGCTCTGGGTTCCATAGGCGAGTGCAAGCTAGTGAACAATCCGGCTATGCCTGTGCAGTAGTTCTTTCCGATTATTCTGGAGACTGCCGAAATAAAGCTTGATAATTTCAAGAGGCTTAAACTTCTGTCAGAACATGCACGTAGTCTTGATCCGATCATGTCATTTTCTCCTAACGCCGGAAGGATCTGCATGTTGACACCCGATACGTTACAGGGTGCATTTAGGTCATGATTGGAAGCTTCGGACACAAAGGTTTGGCCAAATTCTACAAATCCGGAAGCACCGCAGGGATTCAGGCCGCTCATACAAAGAGGCTTCGGCTTATTCTCGGTCGGCTAAATGCAGCGACAGATCCCAAAGATATGGACCTGCCAGGTCTTGGGTTGCACAAAATCTCCGGGAATCGCGACGGCATTTGGCCAGTGAAGGTCAGTGGTAACTGGCGAGTGACGTTTTTGTTTGAGAACGGAGATGCCGAAATAGTAGATTACGAAGATTACCATTAAGGAGTCATTTATGTTGATGTACAATCCTCCCCACCCAGGTGAAGTATTGCGCGAGCTTTGTTTGGAGCCACTTGGCCTTACGGTTACGGCGGCGGCTGAAGCGCTGGGAGTAAGCCGTAAAACTTTGAGTGCTGTGCTGAATGGTAAGGCTGGTATTAGTCCCGAGATGGCTATACGTCTTTCCATTGCCTTTAATACCTCTGCGGAAAGTTGGCTGAACCAGCAGTCCCAATATGAACTCTGGCATGCTGAACAGCATCGTAAAAAGCTCAGGGTTAAGAAACTTGTCGCCGCCTAAAACATAACCAATTATTTTTGAGGACTGCCAAAATAAGGCTTGATAATTCAGGCAGGCTTAAACTTCTCTCAAAAGATGCACGTAGGCTTGCATAGTGACTTTTCCTCGTTATTGAAAAAAATCTTCATTTCAAGCTAACAATATTGCTTTCAGTGGCAAATTAATTTACCCACTAATTTACCCGTAAAGATACTCGATAAAAACAAGTCCTTGGTATTTATTCTCTTTCTTCGTTATTCAAATTTTCTCTGGAGCTTATCATGCCCCGACCTTCCAAGAAGAAAAAACAGCCAGCCTCAACCAACTTTTCTGACCCACATGATACCCTGATGGATGCCCCCATCGGCATCTTCACCTCAACGCCTGAGGGGCGATTTTTATCAGCCAATCCAGCCATGGCTCAGATGTTCGGCTATGATTCCCCAGAAAAACTGATTGAGTCGATCACTGATATCGCCAGTCAAGTCTATGCTAATCCATCTGACAGGAAAGACTATATGAGGCACATGGAGAAAGAAGGTAAACTGGTTAACCGTGAATACCGCTTTCGTCGCCGTAACGGACAATTTTTTTGGATTTTAGCAAATGCTCGTGCAATACGAGATCATGAGAACAATGTAATTGCGTATCAGGGCTTTTATCAGGACATTACTGCCCGAAAGATTGCAGAAGATCATCTTCAAAATATATTAGAAGCTACCAATGATGGCATTTGGGACTACAATCTGGTCAGCGGCGAATTTCAATGCTCGGAACGCTTTTCTGAAATGCTTGGTTATGAGCAAAATGAAATAAATAATTACGGTTGTTTTTGTGCTGAGAACATTCATCCTGATGATCAAAAAAGCTTTCAGCAGGCTTTTGAAGACTATGTGAATGGCCGTAAGTCTTCCTATGAACTTGAATTTCGTCTTAAAAACAAAAATGGAAATTATCAATGGATATACACCCGCGGGCGGGCTTTGCAACGTGACTCTTCAGGCAAGGTATTGCGTGTGGTGGGTGCGCATACGGACATCCATAAGCGTAAGAAGGCTGAACAGGAAAAAATAGCTCTGGCGGCATTTGTAGAAAACAGCAAGGACATCATTGTAGTCAAGGACTTGGATTGCAGGGTTATTGCGACAAATATGGCCTTTGTACGTGCTGCTGGTCGGGGTTCAGTATCAGAAATGATTGGTAAAAATGATGCAGAGATCTTTCGTGTTCCCTCAGACTCTGAACCAGTCAATTCTTATAGACAAGACGATTTAAAAACTATGCAGTTAAAGCATGGAGAAATTATTACCCGAGAGGAACCCGTAATTTTTCCAGATGGTGTAAAGCGCACTTTTTTTACTAAAAAATTCCCTATTGCAGATTCAAATGCCAAAACTTTTGCCATTGGGATCATTTCATCTGATATTACTGAATTTAAACAGGCGCAGTTAGCCCTGATTCAGGCTAAAGATCAGGCTGAAGAAAGCGAAAGAAAATACCGACTAATTGGAGAAAATACATCAGATGGAATTGTTGTATTTAATTCTGATTATCAAATCAGCTATGCTTCCCCTGCCTATATAAATCAGGTAGGCTACAATTTTGAAGAGCTCCTTGCTCTAAAACCAAAAGATATTTATGATTCAATGCACCCTGAGGATAGGCATATATTTCTATAAATTTACAAGGCAATCGGAGAGAAAAAACAAGAATTAATTTATTCTTATCGAATAAAACATAAACAAGGTCATTATATTTGGCGAGAAGATAATGCCAAATTTAATTATGATTCCAATAAGAACTATTTAGGTGCATATGTAATTTGCAGGGATATAACTGCAAGAAAATTACAAGAACAAGACCTAATATTAGCAAAGGAACAGGCCGAAGCAGCCAACCTGGCCAAGTCAGAATTTCTGGCCAATATGAGCCATGAGATACGCACTCCGCTGAATGGTATTATGGGCATGATGCATCTTCTTTCAACAACAGGCCTGAGTCCGGAACAGGATAAATTTGTTCATCTGGGCGGTATTTCAGCCAAAAGACTTACCCAGCTTCTATCCGATATTCTTGACCTTTCCAGCATTGATGCCGGCAAGATGGTAATCCGAAAAAAAGAATTCAGTTTGCATGATATATGTTCTTCAATAAAAGACCTGTTTATGATTCCTGCCAGAGAAAAGGGAATAGACTTTGAGTGTTCTCTTGATTCTTCCCTTCCGGCAAAAATCATCAGTGACGACACAAGGGTGCATCAGGTTCTTTTCAACCTGGTGGGCAATGCTGTAAAATTTACTGACAGCGGCAGTGTCAGCTTGAGTATCTCTCCAGCATCTCGGACTGCTACAGATAGTGTACGTGTTATGTTTTCCATAACTGATACCGGCAGCGGCATCCCAGAAGACAAACTTGATGTTTTGTTCCAGCCTTTTTCTCAGGCAGACGGTTCCATGACCAGGAACTATCAGGGCGCGGGTCTCGGCCTGGTCATAGTTCAACGTCTGATTGGAATGATGGGCGGCAATATAGCCGTGGAAAGCGAACCAAGTCACGGGACGACCGTACATGTGGTTCTGCCCTTCAAGATGCCGGAAAAAAAGATCTCTCAGCCTGTGCAGGAAACACGGCGGTCATCCAGAAAAACAGGCAGCCTGAGTATCCTCCTGGCTGAAGATGATCCGCTGAACCAGGTATTTATCAAAAGAATGCTGGAAAAAGACGGACAAACAGTGACCCTGGCCAAGAACGGCAAGGAAGCTGTGGATATGCTTCAGGAAAAGGATTTTGACTGTATCCTTATGGATATTCAGATGCCGGTCATGACCGGGGTGGAGGCAACAAAGGCAATCCGGGGGTCAACTTCCATAGGTGCAAAGAAAGATATTCCAATAATCGCTGTAACCGCTCATACTCAACCCGGTGACAGGGAAAATTTTCTGGAAGCAGGGATGGATGATTACATAGGCAAGCCGGTCAGTCTTGAGGACTTTCAGAAAATTTTTTCAAAATTTTTTCCGTAAGCGACAATGTCTAATATTCTGAAAATTGTTGCTACCTTAATAATCATATTTTTTCGAACAGGAAATAGCAATGAGTAGTGACGTTCAAGGCATAAATAAATCATTGAGGGATAAGGCTGAAGATCGCCTGGAACAAGACGGCATCAAAATGGACAACCTTTCAAACCTTGAGGTTCAGGCGCTGATTCAGGATTTGCGAGTCCACCAGATTGAGCTGGAACTGCAAAACCAAGAGCTACGCAATACCCAGAATCAATTGGAATCCGCCAGAGACCGTTTCGCCAGGCTATTTAATGACGCTCCAGTGGGCTACCTGATCATTGATGAGAAAGGAATAATAGCCCAATCCAACCAGACTTTCGCATCCATGGTCGGCCAGGAACCCTATAATTTGACCGGTAAGCCTCTGGCCGAATTGATGTCTCCAGGGGATCGCCCTATCTTTTATAGCCGGTTCAAGGCCTTTTTTAAAAACCCCGCAGGCAAGCAACTGGAATTGGGTTTGCAGGGCAAGTCCAGCAAATTACCGGTAAGGTGCGTCGGGCGGCGTGAAAGTGTCCTTCATGTGCAGCCGGAAAACCAATCTCACCAGCATCTTTTGCTCATTATCAACGACTTCAGAGAGCAGGATCTTGCAGAGCGTCGACAGCGGCTCATGGCCAAGATTCTCGGCATCCTCAATGACTCGCAAAAACTGGACGATGGGATCAGTCGAATCCTGGAGAGCATCCAGGAGGAAACAGGTGTTCACGCTTGCGGTATTCGTCTGCGGAAAGGAAATGACTTCCCATATTATGTCCATCATGGCTTTTCCAAGGAATTCTTGCAAGCTGAGAACACCTTGCAGACTCGGGACGCCCATGGGGATGTGTGCAGGAACCCTGATGGCAAACCTGCCCTGGAATGTACTTGCGGTCTGGTTCTGACAGGACAAACTGATCCGTCAAACCCGCTTTTCACGCCCAATGGCAGTTGCTGGACCAGCGATTCATTTCCTCTGTTAGACCTGCCGGAAAGTCAAGACCCCAGGCACCATCCCAGGAACACATGCATTCACCATGGCTATCAATCCGTGGCGCTCATCCCGGTCCGGGCGAACCAGGAGATCGTCGGTCTTATCCAGCTCAATGATCATCGCAAGGGCTTTTTTGACCGAAAACTGATCAACTTTCTCGAGGAGGTCAGCAGCAGCATCGGCTTGGCCCTGATGCGTCTTCAAGATACCCAGATGATCAAGGAGAGCGAGGAACAACTGAAAATTCTCTTGACCGAAAAGGACAAGCTCTTTTCCATCATTGCTCACGATTTGAAATCACCTATGGCCGGTCTCGTGTCTTCTACAGAGATGCTGGCCCATCAACAGGATATTTTTTCCCAGGAAGACATCCGCCTTCTTGCGACAGAACTGCATAAAAATGCCAGGAATACCTTCGCGCTTCTGGAAGATTTGCTGCAATGGGCGCGCATCAGTCAGGGGGGGATGGATTTTAGTCCTAAAAAATGCAGCCTTTATGAACTGGTCAGATCAAGTCTGTATACAGCTCAGGATGTGGCCGGGAGAAAGGATATTGCCATAAAGTGCGAAATCCCCCAGGACCTTACAGTGCTGGTTGACCAGCCCATGATCAATACTGTTATTCGCAATGTAATCTTCAATGCAGTCAAGTTTACTCCTCAAGGCGGCAATATATCTGTAACCGCCAGGAAGTCAGGATCAGATGTTAAAGTCTATGTCCAGGATGATGGAATAGGCATGGATGAAGCCATAATGTCAAAAATCTTTTCTGTAGATAAAAGCAAAAGACAGTATGGAACAGACGGTGAAAGAGGAACCGGCTTGGGGCTAATCCTGTGCAAGGAGTTTGTAGAGAAACATGGTGGTAAAATTTGGGTGGAAAGTGAACCGGGCAAGGGCACAAAGGTTTGTTTTACATTACCCGCTGGATCGTAACCATCTTAAGATTCATTGTTTGTAATGAAAATAATTGAATAATGAACCGGAATTGTAGCTCTGAGATACAGGATCAGTAAGAATGGAACACCACAACATAACCCAACTGACAACATAACGGCTATCGACATGGAATAGTCCTGTCCAATTATCCTGAAGACTGGCAAAAGAAAACTTGACAATCCAGGCAGGCATAGAGATCTCTCCGATCATGCACGCACACCGATTGAGGGGGGACCGGGGAAATATTGTACGTTATAAGTTAGGTAAAGTTCAATTCGGGCAGTCAGGCAGGTGTCATAAAAACAATTTCTATGACACAGTAAGTCAACATATCCCCGGCAGCGCAGCGAGAGGTAGAGCTTTCCCTCGCGACATAACCCAACTCTATAAGGCCGGTTTTTATCAGCCAATCCCACAATGGTTCGAATGTTCGGCTACAATTCGCCGGAAGGATTGAGGCTTTCTTTTAGGACACTGGACAGCTAAGATTTAGTTTTGAAACCGAAGTCATTATCCTTGAATGTCAAATAGGTAGACCGTCAAGAAATCTTTGCGTATAAAAAAATGGAAGCAGCTTTCAACGGGCGTTTAAGCTGATTTACATCACCCTAAACAGGGTGAAACCTCTGTTTAATAAGGGCTTTTTCAACACGTTGTTAACCGGACAAGCCGGATGCAGGCTGAATGATATTTTGCAGTCGTTTCTGTTTATCAATCCTGGCTGATCCACAGTCTTTTCGGAGAAAAAAATGCTCGAACTGGTCAGGGTATCAGTCTGTCCCAATCCTGAGATGATTGTAGTGGTTAATGCAGGGCTGGAGGCTTTATGTTCCCATATCCGCTTTCCCGAGGATAAATCCAGACGTCTTCAACTGGCAACCGAAGAGATTTTTCTTTACGCCCTTAGTACCATTCGTAAAGCTGATTTAAGATCAATTGTGACCATCCGTTTCAGAGGCCATGCTGATGGTTTTCAGATAGTTGTCGAGTATGTAGGCCCCAGAGGCGCCCTGGACAGCTACCTGAAACCAGGTCAGCTGCAGTCCCTTAGGGTCAATGACTTTGATGGGGTCGGATTATGTCTTGCCGCTAACGTGCTGGACTATCTTAAGGCTACCTACTGGACTGCGGAAGGCATTAACAGCTATCTGCTTTCCCAGAATTCTCGATAAACACGAAGAATGCATTTAATATTTTGTTGATCATATTACCAAAAAATGTGTCCAGATTTCCTTGCTTCTGTATTTGGGGTCCCAATTCTGATTATGCTGGTATTTTGCCCCGGAACAACTTCTGCTCAGGAACATCTTGAGACGTCATGTTTTCCTGAAATAATGGGGCAAGCGGAAATGTCCGACCGCTAAAAATCGCCTCCGTACAAAATTTCCACGAAGCGGGCGAAAAGCTGGTCAGGGATCGTGTCCTCAAGCTGCGAATTGAAGGAGATGATCACGGTGCAAATCTTTTCCGGACTGTGATACATGGATGTCGTGAATCCAGGCAGCGATCCATTGTGTCCGTAGAAGGTGCTTCGCTTCAAAATGCCAAGGCCATAAGCGATGTTTTCGTCAAAATGGACGATATGTTCGCTGAACCGCGTGGTCTGGATGTCTTCCGGAAGCAGTCCTCCGCCAACCATGGCCTCGACATATTTTTGCAACTCAAGGGGCTGTTGACAGAGTTATTCCATGACCCAAAGCCCTGCGATGTTTCTCTATCCAGAGCGTGAAGTTGCCACAGACTTGAGGTTACGGTGAATGATTCGGAACTCGTGCGGCTGATGGCTGGAACAACATGAGATTGCTGCTATTGACCTTCTATAGTCTCTTACCCTAAAGACTGGCAAAAGAAAGCTTGACGATTCAAGTTGCGGCTTAAACTTCTCTCTGAGCATGCACGCAGTCTGCTAAACAAAAAAATGCTATTATTTGCCAAAATTTGTTATACATTATGCAAGGGTAAGAACTCTTTCTACCTCTCTGGTTGCGGTAAGAACCCACAACTGCAAGCTCATTAATATTCCAGCTCTTATAGTCTTTAAAACCTGATCTTGAGCTGGGCAGACATTTTCTGCTCTGATCCATGATTATTTTCCATAAAAGTGTACTCATAATCCACTGCTCCGAAAATCCTTTCAGAAAACCGGGCATTAAGGCCAAGCCCCAGAATTGCAGAGTTCTCTGGAATTTTTCTGGCTTTGGCTTTGAATGTCAGATTACTATTCTTAAAGCCGGCTTTAATGTCTGAAGGTTCAGTAATAAATTCCCTGACCCAGTGCATCCTGAACTCTGGGATTAACATGGCTTTTTTCAGTTTAAGCTCTCTGGAAAGGCTTATTCCCAGGCGCGATTGAAGGGACTGGGAGTCGCGAGAGTCAATATCTAAGCTCAAGTCTCCCCCTCTGGATTCAGAATATGAGTCTTCATGTAGCAATGCATAATTTATATTCAATCCAGGTCTTAGTGCCCACTTGTCTTTTCCAAATACATATCCGGCATTGGTAGAAGCTGAATAAACTTTGGCCGAATGACTGCTTTTGGTTTTTCGGTTCAAAAAAGCTATGGAACGATGAGTTTCAATATCCATTATCCCTGCGCCAATTGATGTATTCCAGTATGGACCTTTTCCATGCTCCAGATTGTTCCATTTTGAATAAAGATAGGCCTGATAAGATCTTACTGTTGATGAACCTGAACCTCCCCGCTGATTCAGATCCTGATTAGCAATTGCTCCGGCAATCCCAAAGCTAAAATTACCGTCCAGATTATAATCAATTCCCAATATTAGCCCTTTCATCCTGTCTCTGAACTCAGGAATGGAATTGGCCGACTTCATCCCAACACTGGATCCCATATAGGTTACCCAGGAAGACAGAGAATAAGGCTTTGTATTATTGGGATTACTGAGTTTCCTGCCGGGCAAAAGCGACGGCTCTAAGCTGCCATGAAGCTCAGCCTGAGTGCGTTGAGCGCCCTGCAAAGCAGCATGTCCGGCAGCTGCATTCATTCCCGGATACATATCCTTAAAAGCACCCTGCAGTTGAGGAAGCTGCATGCTGTCCATGAGATTAAGCACCTGGGCCATATCTCCTGCTGCTGAAGGCCTGATCTGATCCAGGGTGGAGGCCATACTGTTCTGTGATGAGCTTGAGGTCAAAGAGGCATAACTGTTGCGGGTGATATCCATTGAAAGATTGCTGGCAATATTATTTATACCAATATTAAATACAGCCGGTGATTGATAGGAAGCAAAAGAACCATTAATGGATCCGGCATCAAAAAACGAATAAGATTTTCCCTTTACGTAACCAAGGGGGATCATCTTCAGAGTCCCATCCAAATTCGCCGTACCACTGACTATCAATTTGTCAGAACTGTTATTGTCAAATTCAATTTCAAGGACGGAATTTTTGCCTTGTGTATAATCTCCTGTGATATTTATGGTTCCAATGGAGTTACCTGGAGAGACAAAGCCTGATTTGTTATCAACATTGCCTGTAAACAACCCGTTGCCCATAAGAAAACTGCCATGTTCAAGGATTGTGTCTCCTACTACAGTACCGTTATTCACTACCTTTGAATCTGAAAGCACCAGGGCCCAGGCTTCGCCGCTCGTACTTTCAGCCTTTATTATGCCAGTGGAATGGTTGATCAGATTCCCATGTACCAGTTCTACTCCATAAGCATCCCCCAGATCGTTCTTTGCGCTGATTGTCCCTGTATTTTCCAGGTTCTGGATACCGGTTAGAGATACCCCTGTGGCTGTACTGCCCATATCTTCCGCCTCAGCAATAATACTGCCTGAATTATGCATACTTTCTATAACATTAGAAGCTATCCCTGTGGCTCTGCCTGAATCAGTCGTGGCTTTTATCTCTCCCATATTTTCCAGGAACTCTAAGGAATAAAGATTCGCTGCCACCCCGTAAGCCTGAGCTGAATCTGAGCGAGCAAGGATTGAGCCTGTAGTATCGTTATGTAAAGTTCCTCCAGAAATAAAAACTCCCAGGGAATTACCATCCTGGGTAAAGGACTCTATGCTGCCTGTATTTTCAATGTGGACCTCATTGTAGGCCATAATGCCTGTGGAGTATCCACTGGCTTCAGCTTTAATGGAACCGTGATTTTTAATTAAAGGCACATTAGATGAAAACAGCCCATAAGCCCATCCGTCAGCTCCAGTAGCCTTTGAGGTGATACTCCCTGTATTCTCAATGTCAGCCTTATCATCAAAACCAAACATGCGTATTCCATATGCTGTAGCCCTGGAATCATCTCCGCTGTGGGCGCCTACCTCTATTGATCCAGAATTATGAACATTATTTCCCTGCAGGACAATTCCATATGCTGTAGCCTGACCTTCATCAGCAATTGATCCGGCAAGAACGCTGCCATTATTTTCTATAAAACTTTTGTCTCCGGCCCACAAAAACATGCCATGCACATAGGGATGACCATCAGCCACATGGGCTTCAGCCTTAATTTCAGCATTATTGATGAAATAAGCATTATTGCCGCCCCATTCATACAAACCTCTGGATACCGGCTGCACTCCAGAGGTATCTACACCCGCGTGTATATCATTGTTGTTCACTATCTGATGGTCTTCTCCATCCCAGGGTTCATAATGCAGATAGACCGCTTCCAAGGCGACCCGTGCAGACTGATATTCAATGCGCATATAACCGTCTTCTCCCCAGTTTTCTCCCCAGGAATTTCTAAGTATCCAGACACCTTCTTCATCATCCCAGCCTACTAAGGCAATGGCATGATTTACGCTCGAATAAAATTCAAGAGGTGCATCAGCACTCCTGATTTCATCTGAATAAATACCCTGCTCATAAGCCTGAAAATCATCATCAACCAGCACAGCCGCATCCACAGCACCAAATTTCATTATGGCTCTTTTAATGGTTTCAATGTCATTGGCCGGCAGACGATGCCATCCGGCAAATTTCACTCTGGGATAATCCCAATAATATTCAAGCTCATAATTTTGATCAAAGTTGTAGGCTGTCATGATTTCAGTTGTATAGGGAAAGATATGACTTTCAATAATACCATAATCCACCAGAGCCTGCATTTCATCATAATCGTAATTTCCTCCAGCCCCAAAATCACCTGTGGGAAAACCTGCATACTTCTGTCCCAGGCTCCAGATAATAAATGACTCGGAAAATGAAACGGTATTGTCGTTGTACAGACCTTTTGCCCGGTTATATGTACTTTCTGCGGCTGCTGTGGCCCCAAACGCATAGCATGTTCCATAAGGGGCCTGATTCTTGACAGGGCCGATATAATCTCTTCCATCAACATCACGCAGGTCAAATTTTGCTGGAAGAGGTCCTGAAAGGGCAGCATTTGCAGGATCCAGAAATTGGATAAAAAAAAGAGTTAAGATAAAGGAAATGATAACGATAATACTGCGTTTCATAGGATTACCTTAGATAGATTTTTAACGATACATATTATAAATTCAAAAAAACAGCATATATATGATATATCAAGCAGGATGGGCAATGATCCGAAGGCAATGAAATTTCAGCCTGTTAAATATTTTCGGATGCCAACGGTCCCTTTGTCTGGCTGTCCGGCCGAAATCATCGCACCCTTATCAGCAAAATCAGGGGAGATGCTAATTGCAAAAATTTTTAGCGTACTCCAGAGCGGCATGACGGCCAGGGAAGTTCTTTTTGCCGTCAGGACCTTCAACGACTACAGTATTGTCTTTGCTTGTAATTTTCATCGGGTATCCTGTGGACACTGAGAGGTAGTAAACGAAGAAGCCCATATCTGGGGTGCCCCATAACCACCGCGTTGGCATTGGGCGCCAAGCTTGTGCGGAAAATTGTCAAGGCTTTCGGCCTGGACGGCGGGTACAGAAAAAGAGAAGAAGGACATAAGGGCAAAAACAATAACGAGTCTACGCATGAAAAACTCCTTTGTTCATGGGCTGGACGCCCTGTGGAAGGGAATGAAAAATTTGGATAACTGTGTATCTCCAAAACGAAAAAGAATCAAATCCTAAATTGATTGCAAAAATTCAACATCAAACGTCGAGGAATCAACTATTTTGAGGACTGGCAAAAGTAAGCCTGACGATTACATAAGGCTTAAACTCCTCTCAAAACATGGACGTAGTCTTGACCACCATGTATCCTCAACCAGGCCGGTCACCCTACCCAAAAACAACATCTGCTATCATCTCCACTCCGGCCACCATGAACATCTTGAAAAATCTCTCCAAAGCTGGTTAATATTCACGCAAGGGCATAATTCTGTTCACGCTCTTGCAGTTCAATGCCCTGAGCATCCCACAAGTCCCAGTGCCAACTATTGCCAACCAAGTTGGCGCAAACTTAAGACCCAGCTTAGCTTGAATTTGCAACACGTTGATATTAAATAGATTTATTGTCCGGCATAGATAGTGCTGAATCTTAGAAAGAACCGCACCTGGTTGAAAAACATTATATTTCAGTAAGGAGGAACGTGATGAACAGGATTATCTTTTTGTCCATCTGCATTTTTTTATTCACCGCTCCGGCCGTTGCGCAGCAGGTCATCGACAACTGCACACTCCAACCGTATACAAGGTGTCCAGGAGTAAACTTTAATGGTGCCAATCTATCGGGAGTAAATCTGCAGGGAGCTTACCTCAAAAATGCTGACCTGCGAAACGCCAACCTGCGCGGCGCCAATTTCATCGACGCCTACCTGTCTGGCGCCAAGATGGAAGGAGCGGACCTGGGCGGGGCTGATTTCAGCAAGGCCATCTGGCGAGATGGACGGGTATGCGCTTTTGGGTCCATTGGTCAATGTAACTAATTGCTTGATTGAATGGCTTTGGAGCTTTGGTAATTCCGTTTGGATTATTTGACCCTCTAAACCTTCAAGGAGATTGAAAATGAGAAAACTGTTCCTGACAGCCTCCCTGGCCCTGTCCCTGTTGTTCACGGCAACCCCCAACCTTCATGCCGCCCAGGGTACCTACATCGACTGTATCCACGGCTGTCCCGACCTGATCGTCTGCACCAACTGCTGCAATCAGGTTTTCAGCTCCGCTCTGAGCAGATGCAATGCCAACCGGGATCAATGTGAAGCCCTGTGCCCTCCGGGCAACATGGATTGCTTAGATGAGTGCGTGATTGCCAGATCTGGTTGTCTTATGCAAGAAAGGCGGAATTTCGACTGCCCGCACTGGGGAAAAAATGGCCGTAATCTGGGTATCGGCAGCGGAGCTGGCGTCTCCGTCTTTAGCACTGCAAAGCCTTTGTCCTCTCGCTCTGAGTGCATGTTTTGTCATGAAGATGATCGGTAAATCATTTGGCCCTGAGCAGGCTGGGGTTGTCGCTGAGGCAGTCCCATCACGCGAATGCGGGCGGAGCTTTTTATGCATCAGGCAGGTATGGTGAGTCTTCATGAGAAGGATATTTTGAGCAGGCAGTGTGTTTAAGGGCTGCCTGGATCATATCCGTCCTGGGTTCCATGGGTGAGTGCAAGTGAACAATCCGGCTATTAGTCTTCACACCTGAAAGCAGAAATATCTACAAAGACTATCAAAAATATTGAACACCTCAATTCATTCTTATCACCTAAGTATGTATCGGTATGGGGCGCTTGGTTGATTTAGGTTTTATAATATCTTAGCCCACCCACCACTTTTCCAATTATTATTTCATCATTTTTTCTGAGCCTCGGATATTCGGGATTTTCTGCCACAAAAAATTCATCTCCATTACTTGTCCGCCCAAGCTTACGGACACTTACAACGCCGGAATTGTCCAAAAAAACCACAATATTACTGGGCTCGGGCATATCTTGACTAATCATTAACATGTCCCCAGGTTCAATTGTTGGCCGCATTCCTAATTCTTTTGTGATCAGCAAAAATATTTTTTCAGCTTCCTGCACCTGTGGAATTTTGGCCCAACTGTCGCTTGTCATCTCCTGAAATTTGCCTGCTATGATGTCGGATTCTGAAAATACAGGATAAGCATCCTCGATATTTTTATGCTTATCTTCAGATTTCCCAAGTAGGAGGTACTCTACACTGACGTCAAATTTGGACGCTATTTTGCTGATGAGTCCAGCGTCAGGAACTGAATGATTATTCTCTATTCTGTTTATTGTAGCCACGGAAACATTAAGCATATTTCCAAATTCTGCCTGCGATATTCCCGCAAGTTGTCTTGTCTTTTTAATTCTATATCCCCAGTTATCATCACTCATTTTTGCCTCCTTCTTATCAAATCAGTCTATTTTGATAGCTTGTAGATATCAAGATAGAAGTTTGTGGGTCATTTTTGATAAAATTGCTCTTGACAAAACATCAGCATTGATGTGTAAATAAATCATTCTTGATGTGAAAAAGATTTAGTGCGTCAAGAATGTAAAGCTAAATTTTAAAAGAAGGAGAATTAGCTGTGAGACATGAAGTGCTTAAAAACTTAAAGAGGATTGAGTCTGACCTAAATGCTGGTTTAATCAATGGAAAGGATCTGCTGTGTAATAACAGCCTGAGCAGGAAAAAACTTTTAATGTTTTTGCCGCCGTGTTCGCTAAGTTCCATTCTGTCCAATCCGGACACGTATAGAGTTTTTTAAAAAATAAAATTTTTGTGTGAAGGAAGTTCAGAGTACGGGGAAGATCTTAATTTATTGCACCAACGCTTGATTGATGAGTTAAAGCAGGAAATAAAACGCAGTAAATTGAAAAACACAGGTGACCTGCACCGCAGAAATCCTAAGCTATATGAGAAAATAAGAAAAACTCATGTTCAGGGCGCAATCTACTATCATGCTGAATTTGGAAACAAGAAAAGAAGCTACATGCACTGGCCAGACAGCTGGATAATAAAAGAGGTAGGCAATTACAGCTGCATGACAGACTTGAAATATAAAAATTGTACACTGCACAGAGAGGTGAAGGGTCGGATGCTTGAAAATGAGATCATGCTTTCGTGGCCGCACTTTTGTTTGAACTGGAAAGTTGGCATTAGCGGCTTGCCATATCGTTCGTATGGTGAGCTTGTAGTCGGTAACTGGCTTACACATGAAAAATTTCTGCATAATTATGATTTTCCTATACTTTGTAACAACAAAGGCAGGTCACGAAGGGCTGATTTTTACCTTCCAAGTGAGAAGCTTATACTTGAGATTGAGCAATCTCGTCACTCTGGACAAAAGCGCGGAAGTCGTAGGTTAGCTTATGAAAAAAGAAGTGAAAAAAAATATAAAGAGTATCGAGCAAGCGGGTATGATTTTCTTTGTATTGACAGTGATAAGTACTATGATAGCGGCGATTTTAAAGCCATGAATTTCTGCAGAGATATAAGAGCAATGTTTATGGAAAAGAGGATAGAGCTACCCAAAATTCCAGACCCAAGGGTTTTGCTGAGAACAATAAATAACGAAGATAAAAAATACTTGATTAAAGCTTCAGACGAGGAGGTCCTGAATTATTTATCTATAAAGTTGAAAATCAATGGCATAGCTGAACTTCAAAACAAGCATAGTCCTGTAAATAAGTTGCTCTCTGCGCGAAAGGATGGAGGCTATCAAGTTAGAGAAAAAATGAAAAAAAGATCAATTGATAGGCGCAGTCAAAAAAATATTATACATCATCGAAGAAAACGTAATGAGTATGCGCACATTGATATAGCTATGGATATTGTGAAGGAAAATGGGATTAGTACGCAAAAGGAATGGTTTGAGTGGTCAAAGAATAATAGAGTTCTTATGGGGTCGGACCTAATCAAGATATTGATTTAATTGTATAAATATCCTCTATAGAGTCTATAATTGGCCTTAGAACGCCCATTTCGATACTCAAAAACCAGTTGTAAGCAAATATGCCCAGAGCCAACAGATTTTTTTGCCTGATCATGTATGGCATACCCCGGTGAAATAGTAATACCCCGATGAAATCCAGAAGAGCTGGACTGCTGGCGCAGTATTTCATGGGGCAAGGATTTCACTGGGTAAATTACCCATTGATGCCACAAAACAAGTCAGGGATGTACGCACTGAAAGAACCTGTATCGGCTTACAATGATGTTTTTGAGGGTAAAATGGGGCTTCTAAGCTCCGAAAATAAGCTGTTTTGGGACA
>NZ_JYNP01000069.1 GCF_000934755.1 Desulfonatronovibrio magnus | reverse complement strand
GTCATTATTTTTGGACTGTTCCTGGGAGAACTCCTTTTTCCACTTATCCAAGTGATGAGTGTGTACTCCTTTTTGTCTGCACCAAGCTCCCAGTTCTTCATCTGATAGTTTGGCTGCTTCAATCAGGGCCTCAAGTTTTTCTTTAGAGGACCAATCCTGGGGACGTTTTTCATGTTTAGCCATCGTGGTACTTCCTGGGTGCTGGATTGTTTTAAGCCAGTATCGCATGGTAGACGCAGGTACTCCCATATCTTTGGCGACCTGAGCTTGAGAATTAGAACCTGTAAGTACCATTTTGACTACATTTTCCTTAAAATGCAAAGAGTAAGACATTGAAATAACTCCTGCCCCTTGTAATATTAAAAAATAGGATAAAAGAGATTTTTGGCTCCAAGAGGAGGCCCCCCGGGGGGCCTCCTCTTGGCCCTCCCTCAAAATTCATCCAAGGCGACATCTATCCTGACACATGGGGGCGGTAGACTTGTTTCAAAAAGTTCGCCCTTTTTATCGACTTGTCGTATCATTTCGATAAGTTGATCACGAGTCCATTGGGTATCCCAATCCCATATATGGAGTTGCTGAATTTCCTCTGACGTGTATCCAAGCATTTTAGCAAAACGTTTGTTCGCTTCATGGATGCTTCCATCCTCATTTAATACAACGATTCCATCCCTGGATTGATCAACCAGTATTTTTCGTCGAGTAGCCTCTTCATGGAGTGCCTCCTCCGCCCACTTGCGCTTTGTAATATCCGTAGTGAACCCCTGATAGTAAATGATAAGCCCATGCTCATCCTGAACTGCGTGGGCATTTATGGACGCCCAGAACTTGGTTCCGTCCTTGCGCCTGAACTGGCGTTCATGTTCAACCACTTTGCCTTGTTCCTGCATCAGGCGCATGAATTCCTCGCGGTCATCAGGGTTGGAACACATTTGCGTAGCAATGTCTGGAACGGACTCGATCATTTCTTCAGGTGAGTTATAGCCGTACATTCTGGCAAGGGCCGGATTGACTGATATGTAGCGGCCATCAGGCGTTGACGTGAAGATCCCGATGGGGGCTATCCATCAGGATGTCATGAAGCTCAGGGAAGTTGGTTGAGACGGGTTGATTTTTCTTCTTAGGAGATCGGGGCATGATCAACTCCACAAAAAAATACAATTGGGGAAAAAGAGTAAAGACGTATTTCTGATCGAATATCTTTGCTGGTAAATTAAACTTTAGCTAAAAGCAATAATATTAATCTGATGAGGAGCTGTTCTCAATATCTGGACTAAAGATGTAGCAGGGTCAAGACTACGTGCATGTTCATAGTAAAGTTCAAGCCTGCCTGAATGATGAAGCCTTGTTATGCCAGTCTTGAAAACAATTGACCTGGACTATGCCATGCCGATAGCCGGATTCTTCTCATGAAGACTGACCATACCTGCCTGATGCATAAAAAGCTCCACCCGCATCCGGGTGATGGGGCTGCCTCAGCGACAACCCCATCCTGCCAAAGAATCAAATCCTCCAAGTGCCAAATCACCCATCACTGTCCGGCACGCACGGCACGCACGTAATTGCTATTGGACTTACTGCCGTGGCCCACGTAGCCGAGGCTGAAGTTGACGAGCCACGCGCTGCTCGCATAGTAGGCGTCGGTAGTAGACGACCAGTAATAGGACGATCGCACGTCCATTAATTTTTTACACTCCGAATTATACAGCCCCTTTAATTCATCCTTTGTTGGTAGCCTCCAGCCGGAATGTCCTCCCAGGGATAGGCCGGAGGCATAGCTCATGGCCTGATGCCATTCCATTTCTCCAGCCGTAGCCTTCTGCCACATAAGGCCACTACCGTTGTCGGTTACAGTCCCGTCTCCATTGTCCTCGCATTGCCCGCCACCAGCGCCAAAAGCTGTACCGGATATGACCAGCCCGGCCAGACAAAGCATGAATGCCATTGCCACAATTACAACCCACTTTTGTTGTACTGTCTTCATGTTTTCCTCTTTAAGTTAAAGAATATTGTCCAGGTTTCCTGGTTATAAGCACTATACATGCCATAACAAAAAAATGAGTAATAACAATAGATAACAGAAAAAACTGCTTGATCTGGCCTCAAAGTGTACGCCAACTTGGTTGGCAGTAGTTGACACTGGGTTTGTTGGCAGTTCAGGAAATTCGCGTTACGAAATCAGTGGAGGGAGTTTCTGCCTGAGTCCGTGAATAAGCAGCATAGGAAAGTAATAGCAAGATTTTTATGCGGTCAGGCCAGTGGTGAAGGCCGCCGTAGTAGCTTTGGTCAGGATGTTTTGACTGACCCGGTTGAGGATACATGGGGGGCAAGACTACGTGCATGTTCAGAGAGATGTCTATGCCTGCCTGAATGATAAAGCCTTGTTATGCCAGTCTTGAAAACAATTGAACTGGACTATGCCATGGCCATAGCCGTTGTTGTGTGTTGGGTTATGTTGGAATCTGCCCTAAAGAGCAGCAAACACTCTTTCCCCCACTGGACAAAGAGTGTTTGCTACAAAAGTAATATGGGAACTACAGATGCTCAGTAATGTTATCCCGCCTGCGCTATGGGAAGCCAAAAATCAACTTCACCCAGATCATGCACATTTCCCAGACGGTCAATAAAGAACAAGTGGTTATGAAATGTTGCTATGTATACATTATTGGCGGGGTAGTATCTGTATAGTATTCCAGAAAGTTCATGAGTTTGTTGCTGAGAAGTAGATTCTAAAATTTCTGGAACCAAATATTCAAGCCAGTTAAATATGATGTCAGCTTTTTCGCTATCAGTTATTTCGGGGGCAGGGCTTGGACCACCAACTCTTGTTAACGTAAAAGATTCAGGAGCATCATTGCTATCTGTTTTAAACTTGCCTGATAATTCATTGCCATTAAGAAATCCATTGATTCCAACCTGATTAAATTTTCTGGACTCCCCTGTCCTGAAAAAGCCAGCAGCGATATCCCCTTCTTTGAACAACCTTCCGGTTACAGGTCCTTGCATTCCTGTAAAGCTCTGAACTACGCCGTTTGTGTCAACATTAAATACAACATCATAGCTGCCCAGTTGGCCTCTCCAAGTTCCTTGCATAGCTCCAGCATCACGAACTTTAAATATCTCGGAACGTAATGTTCGACCGGAGTCATCAATAAAAAAATCTGCGTATCCTGTTGTATTGGAAGTAAGCTGGCCAGAACCAAGCGCAATACCAGGCATGCTGACTTCTAACCTTCCGTTACCAGAAACATTATAAGTCATGACAATGCCAGGAGTAAGAAAAACGCCCATATCAGTAATCGTACCTCTTCCATCTGGTAACATGTAATGACAAGGAATATCGTCTGGGTATAAATCATTGATGTCGCATCCAATCCACGGCCCAGAAAAAGTAGAGTTATCATAAGCCATGGCCTTAGAGGCATTCAGTCCAATAAGTGTAAACACACAGACAAATACAACTAAACTTGAAAATATTTTGAATAATTTTGACATGTGTTGCTCTCCATTTGATAATGATGTTTTTCGGTTCCTATCACCAGTTGAATTAATGAGGACAGTTCATCCTTTTCCAGTAGCGAATATGTTCATCATCTATAGTACCATCGGGATAATACCAAATTCTTAATACATCTATTTTATTTGCGTCTATTTGATGTCTGTATGTTGCAGTTTGGTCTCCTCTATTGACGCCATCAGCGGTACGAAATAAGAGTGTATTGCTTCCTTGAAGTACATAGGGAATTGATACTGTGGTACTCATGCCGCTGTACTGAAAATCAACCTGATTATGAGATACAAATGTATGGCACATGCCCACATGATTAGGATCACTATATCTATGCTCCACCCAGGTCTCTCCAATCCTGACAGGTCCGAAACCTATAAGATCGCCATTGCCATTTCCAGGGTCTATAAGATCAACCCAGAAATCAACGTCTCCAAGGTCATGGGGTGTACCACTTTGATCAATAAACCAGAGACGGTCTATGAATGTTGCAAGATAAACATTGGTGTCAGGGTAATACCTGTAGTAAAATGATGCGAGCTTTAGTGTTGGTTGAGGAGATGGAGAAAGAATCTGAGGAAACTGTGGTTCAAGCCAGTCAAAGATGATGTTGGCCTTTTCTAAATCAGTCAAATTATCTCTGGCATGAGAGGTGTTGTGGATCACAGTTCCTGTCAGCAGAGTAAAGATAAAAAAAATCAGGATAAAAATTTTTTTCATTTTTAAATCTCCTTTAAAAAGTTTAGCGAATAATAGCCGGCTTCTATTGCGGTTGATTATCGTTTCAGGCAGTGCACTTAGAGTTGACAAAATACCAAACCACTAGCCAAAAATATCAACGAGTGGTTTGGTAAACATGCAATCAGTTGTTTTATTACCATGGCCTGGGCCAAGTGTTCATATTTAGTGACTTACTCGTTCATTTCTGTAACAAACAACAAGAAAATTTGAGATAAAAGCGGGAATAGTCGCTGGGCATTGGGACTGTCCCTCGCTGGGAACTAATTCCCGGTACATGCATTTCGCCTTAGTAAGCACCAATATCGGCAAAGCCAAAGTGTGAGTTGCGGGGACTGTCCCAGCTATGATTAAATATCCTTTTCTTTCATTGGGTTGCGGACACAGCCCGCATTAGAAAAAATAGCCGCAATCTTCACCATACCGTTGACACTGATCACGACCAGACATCAGCTTGGAGGGTTCCGTCGCAACAACCAGGACCAGCAGCGATAACCCCGCCCGACCCGGGCAAGGACAAACAACCCCGCCAGCCAGAGCCAGGCGTCTCCAATGCGCTGGTAGATCGTGATTTCTTCCGGAATATGCAGTGCGGCCTGGCGCACGGCGCGTTCATTCATGGGCGTAAGGGAGCCCTTTACGATTTCTCCGCTGGCTTTGATATGGGCGCCGAACCCGGAATTCGTGCCCCGCACCAGGGGTCTGCGCTGCTCTACCGCCCGGAAAAGGGCCAGACTCAGGTGAAGTTCTGCGGCTCTGTCGGACATGAACCAGGCGTCGTTGGAAACATTGATAAAGGCCCTGGCGCCCAGGGCAACACCCTCCCTGGTCATCTCGGGGAAGCCGCTCTCAAAGCAGATCAAGGGCTGCACTTTAAGGCCACGGGGCAGAGAAAACACTTCCGGTCCAGGACCGGGCACATATTCCATCTGCCTGGCCATTTTGTTGTAAAGCCATGGCCATTTCCCGCGCAAAGGAGCTGCCTCCCCAAAAGGAACTAGCTTGTATTTACGATAGATAACCCGGCATTGGCTTTCGTCCACCAGCATGAGCGTATTGTAAACAGTATATTGTTCCTGTTTTGGAATCTCTGAAAGAGCATGGCCTTTCTTCAGACCGTCCCCTGATTCCCGGGAGTTCAGCCGGTGATTTTCCAGGCAGGCCAGGACAATGGGGCCATTAGCCAGCTCGGCGGTCCGCTCCATGCCGCGATTTTCAAAAAAATCACATCCACAGTACACTGCGCGGGACACCTCCGGCCAGACAACCAGGTCCGCGGATGGAAAATTCGGGGCCGTGGTCTCGGTCATCATCTGCATGACCCCCAGGCTGCCTCTATACGGCTCGTCTAGTTCCTGACCAAAAGCACCCACGACGGGTATATCGGGTTGGATGGTCCTGACGGTAAAGAATTCATTTTGAAAGTCATTTTGGAGCGCGTTCTGCTCCAGACGCTGAAAATGGCTCAGCCGCAGGCCGCCGTAGCCGAGAAAAAGCGTCAGGACAAGTCCTGTCGCGGCCAAATAAAGGAGACACCGTCTGGTCCGGTTGACGTTGGCCAAGACATGGGCAAGCAGCCAGTTGATCAGGAGAAAGAAAAAATCCACCAGGGCATATCCGCCAATGTCCGCAGTCTGAATGGCCAGAGGCAGGGAGTAGAGGCTGAGTGCGGGTGAGCCGGGACAGGGGGCCGGAAGAATAAAAACGAGCAAAGTCAGCAGGGCCGCGCTGAAGATAGGACCGGGCTCCCTGCCCCGGGCCTGTAAAAAGCCCTGGACAAGTCCGAAAAGCGCGTAGGGCAGGCCCTGGACAAGAGCAAAAATCAGAGTTCCCAGGATGGACAGGGCAACGGACCAGCCCATGAGATGATCAAAAGAATGAAAAACCCAGAACGTGGACACCAGCCAGAACAGAGAACCCCCGGCTAAGCCCCAGAACATCCCGGCCAAAGGCCCGGTGTTTCGCAGGGCCAGAGCAAAAGGCACTAAGGCTGCAAAGGGCAGCCATGGCCAGGGGGTGGAAGGCAGGCAGAGCCAGACCAGAAATCCGGCGCCAGCGATGCCTGCCAGACGTGAAAAGAAGTGCATCCAGACCATATTACGCTATTAGAACGTGTTCATCTGCTGTTTCTGGAACTAGTTTCCATCCGAAAAGTCTTTCTTTCCGGATGCTGGAACTATTGGTTTTCTTTCCGGAAACGAGGAGTTTTTTCTTCTGGCAAGGAAATCAAGCAATTATGAGGAGGCGTATCTTAATACGTTGACGAATAATTGTGCGGATTGACGCAGCCAAAAGGGAAAAGAACCGTTTCCGGATGAAAACGAACTAGACAGCACAAACCATAACCCATCCCGCCCAAGACCCCAAGAGCCAAATAACCGAATTGTCAAATCACCCATCACTGTGCCCAGCGCACGGCGCGTACATAGTGTTCAATCCACATGTAGATTGGGACGTTTTGGAAGTCGACGCGCCATGCGCCGCCCTTACCGACGACGACGGGAGTATCGGACCAGTAATAATACTCTGGATGGTCAATCAAATTTATACACTCCGATTTAAACAGTCGCTCTAGTTCATTCCATGTTGGCAGCCGCCAGTTGGAATATCCTCCCAGGGATAGGTTGGAGGGATAGCGCCTGGCATCAGGCCAGTCCATATAGCCAGGCGTTGCCTTCTGCCACATGAGGCCAGAACCGTAGTCCGTAAGGGTCCCGTCTCCATTGTCCTCGCATTGCCCGCCACCAGCGCCAAAAGCTGTACCGGACATGACCAGCCCGGCCAGAAACAGCATGAATGCTATCGCAGTAATTACAAACCACTTTTGTTGTAACATCTTTATGTTTGCATCCTTAAGTTAAAAGATTACTGTCTATTTTCCTGATTATAAGCACTATACATGCCATAATAAAAAAATGAGTAATAACAACATAGAACAAAAAAAAATGCTTGATCAGGCCTCAAAGTGTGCGCCAACTTGGCTGGCAGTAGTTGGCACTGGGTTTGTGGGCAGTTCAGGAAATTCGCGTTACGAAATCAGTGGAGGGAGTTTCTGCCTGTGTCGGTGAATAAGCAGCATAGGAAAGTAATAGCAAGATTTTTATGCGGTCAGGCCGGTGGTGAAGGCCGCCACAGGGATGAATAATCATGCCTGCCCTGGAACATATCGGTTGGAACAGCAAGCCCCAGGAGGGTGGTAGTCTTCAAAATTCAGGGGCATGGACTATCTCCGGATGATAGCCGTTATGTTGTCAGTTGGGTTATGTTGTGAGGGTAAGAAATATCATGGGCAGACAGTATGGATATCCCATAAACTGCCTGCCCCATAGAATTTGACATCTAGCCATAGCCATCTTTACACAGGGCTACTAATTCCAATTTGCAATCAAGATGATCTTTATGTTTTTTATTATCAGCTCGTTGGTAACGCTATCTTATCTGCGGAGATCTGCGCAATCAGCGGCCGATACGCTTTGTCTTTGATCTTATCGGATGCACGAAGAAAGATGATTTTTAGCCGCTGATCTCGCTGATTTACGCTGATTAAAATCATTTTGATAGCAATCTAAAATTAGTGCCCGTAATGTCGGGGCATCCGACTTCCAGCCCGCTGCACATCCGCTCGTCCCTCGCTCCTGTTCCACGGCCTTCCAGTACGGATGCCCCGCTCGCTCCCTGCTTCCCCGCTGACTCCTGACCGGCTACTGCTGACCTGGGGAGAGGGCTAGGCGGAACCCTATGCCGTAGGACCAGTAGCCCGGCCAGTGGCGGCGAATGGCCGCGCGGCAGTACCAGGCGGGGTAGAACCAACTGCCGCCGCGAAAGACGCGGGTCGAGCCCGTCTCAGGCCCCTGCGGATTATCCCGAGGACTCACGGAATAGTAGTTGGCGCCGTACCAGTCAGAAACCCATTCCCAGACATTCCCGGACATGTCATAAATGCCCAGCCCGTTGGCCGCTTTGGTCCCCACTTCATGGGTCAGGCCTCCGCTGTTGCTGGAATACCAGCCCAGACTGTCCAGATCATCGCCTCCGGCATACTTCTCGGCCCGGCCTCCGCTGCGGGCAGCGTACTCCCACTCGGCCTCGGTGGGCAGGCGGAAGGTGCTGGAGCCTCGGGCATTCAGCTCGGTGATGAACCCCTGCACGTCATTCCAGCTCACCCACTCCACAGGATAGTTGTTCCCGGACTGGAACCTCGACGGATTGCTGCCCATGATCTGGGTCCACTGGCCCTGGGTCACCTCGTACTTGCCCATCCAGAACCCGTCCAGGCAGATTTCGCGTACTGGAAGTTCATTAGTACGGCATTCATCATCCCAATCCCCGCAGCCCCTGTCAAAGCACCCCCCCGGAACCCAGACAAACTCCATGCCCGTGACCGGGTCGGTCCAGGTGTCGCCGGGGGAGGGTCCGCTTCCCTTAATCCTAAATTCTAACCAACCGTAATCACCCCAACTGCTTGATCCTGGAGATTGGCTATACTGCCTGACCCAGAGGCTGTCGCCATCACTGAAAGCATCGCCTGGAATTACCAGCTCTGAAAGGTCACTGGCTTCAATCCAGCCGTTTCCATAGATGTTGAATTCGCTTGTATCGAGGTAATCTCCAATCCAGAGCTGAAGCCAGTGAGTACCGTATTGTACATTCTCAACTCTGAAAACCTCCGAAGCATACGTATCCTGGGTGATATTCATGTTTACAGAATTTTTAACCTGATCTGACGTTATAAAATCTACTTCAAACTTTACCCAGTCAAAACTTGAGCCCCGGGACCAGGGAAGTATATATAAAATGGTATTATCATACTGTGCAAAATCCAATTTCAGATTGTACAGATCATCAACCTCAATCCAGCCTTCACCGAAAATGTTAAATGAGCTTGTGTTGACAAGACTTCCAGTATATTTTCCATCTACCTCATTTCCGGTCCACAGCCAGACCCAGGTGATTTCCTCAGGAACGTTTATGATGTCTCCGAAACTGACTGTATTAGAGGTTACAGGATTGACTGTCACTTCTGCTGATTCGACATTGACTGTGCACCCGTTACTTCCTGTACGCCAATCACTGTCCTCATATCCATCCTTGGTGGCCTTGACCCGGTAGTAATAAATACCGTCTGATCGTCCGGTGATGGAAGCGCTCAGGTTGCTGCCAGTGTAAGCTGTTCGCCGTCCTGAGGTAAAGGTTGAGTTCGTAGCTTCTTCAAGGACGTAAGTTACACCGCTGGTGGATGAACTTCCCCAGGATACGGTGTAGCTGCCGGTGGTGCTGGTGGGTGGGACCTGGATAGATGACGGAGTTCCTGCTGCAGTCCCTTCAACTGGAGTGGTTTTCCATGGATCAAACAGCACTCCGTCACTTATAGTATCTCCCTGGCCACCAGGATTGAGTTCCGCATGGAAAGGGCCGGTTTCATGGCCCCACCAGTTGTCCCGGGCGTCAATAATTATGTCTGCAGCACTTTGATTTCGCACCCCGAAGTTTTCGTTGTCCTCAATGATATTGTTTGTCAGAATCAGGTCGTTTTCCTGGTTGCTGACATCAACACCAATGGTATTGGCAGAAAAGGTATTACTTGCAACAGTGTGAAGTCCGGTACTGTTCTGAATAATCAGTCCGATACCGTTAGTGTTGGCAACAGTTGTGTTTTTCAGCGTCAGATTTCCACTGCCGGTTTTAACGATTCCATTGCCTAAGGACCCGCCATAGGTCACCTGACAATGCTCAAGCCGGGCCGAGCCCTGGTTCTGAATGTTGATGGCCCTCCAAACCGCCTCTTCGCCGCGGGTAAAAACTATGGGATTGCCGGACGTACCTACCGCGGACAGATGGCCATTGATTTCCAGGCCAACATTACCATTCAGTTTCACCCGGGTTCCCGGCTCAATGGTTAAAGTGGCCCCTTCATCAACCGTGACATAACCGACGATCCGGATGGGAGCGCCGGCAGGCCGCCAGGTCAGGTCGGCCGGTATAGAGCCTCTCAACACCCCGATGTCAGCCAGTTCGTTACCAGAAAAACTGTTGCTGGGATCGGTGGGAGGAGCGTCCTGTGCTTGCAGTATAATTCCATATCGGGTGTTGTTTTTGAACAGGCTGCCGCGTACGGTAACCGGGCCGCCATCTCTCAAAGTTAATCCTTCAACATTGCTCTCAAAAACCGAATCTTCCACCAGAACTTCGCCTGTATTAGCTGAAATAAGCAGTCCGATACCGCTAATACCGCCAGTGTTGGCAACAGTTGTGTTTTTCATCGTCAGATTTCCACTGCCGGTTTTAACGATCCCATTGCCTAAGGACCCGCCATAGGTCACCTGACAATGCTCAAGCCTGGCTGATCCCTGATTCTGAATGTTGATGGCCCTCCAATAACCGGCAGTCTCTTCCGAACCAGTAAAAATTACCGGATTGGCGGCCGTGCCTACTGCGGACAGGTAACCATTGATATCAATTCCAACATTCCAGTTGAACCTTAGTTCGACTCCTGGTTCAATGGTCAAGGTCACATTATCTAAAACACGTACATATGCCGTCACTCGATACGGGCTGTTCTCCTGAGTCAAAGTCATGTCTGACTGGATATTGCCTGAAAATTCCGTTTCAGCGTGACTCATATCTGCAAGACAAACAAGCAAAATAAGACTTATGGCTGTTGTAAGATAAATGCAACTTTTGTATTTTTCATATAAAGATAAATAAACACCATTAACAACTCTGTCTCCAATTTTTAATTTGCTCTGCATGTTAGCCTCCACGGCAATAAAATTAATATGAAAAAAGTACTCAAGGCGATATTGTTATTGCTACTCAATCAGATACTCAAGCCACTTATCAACCGTAAACCAGTCTTGTTAGCGATTTTCATAATGGTAATACACCACCCTGTCATAAATAAACAGAAAGATATTTGTTTATGGATAATCTTGATAAATCATCAGGTGTTCATATCACGGGAGCATTACGCGTTTCTGAAAACCAGATAGGGGACAGTCCCGAAGCCAGGGACAGTCCCTGTGCCAAGCCATGATAAACCGATTTTAACGCAAAAAAAGCTGTGACAAACACATCAATTTTTTCAGTTGTCAGAAACGCGTAACGCTCACTTCATATCCGCCGTAAGTTCTGATTCCAGTGCCTGAATAAAGCAATCCTGGGTTCCAGCGGGATTCCTCTGGATGGTCAGGGCTGATTTTCTGGTCATAGACGATAAATGTTCCAGCCTTTTGCAGATGGGCAGTTATGGACATGTCCGTATTGTCACACCATGATATTTCCTGCCGAAAAATGCTGAGAACTTCAGATTGAAATCATTGCCCTCTTTGAATTTTTTCCCTGCGAACCCAGCCTGTCCAGAAAATATTTACCCCATGAAACACAGCCTTTGGCTGTGGAGCGAGAGCTGGTATAATCAGGGGACAAAGCCTCAGTGGAGCGGATTAAATCGGGGCTTCTCTGTGTGAGAACAATTCTTTTCCTCACGCCAGGAAGCATTAAAGAAATTGCCTCACGCCAAGGCGCCAACATCGCCAGGGAAAGATTTTTCAAAGCAGGGAAGACCTGCTTTCATAAAAAGCACTCATCTCTGCGTCCTCTTCGCCTCAGCGTGAGAAAATCTTCTGCCTTTGCGTGAGGAATATCAAACGCGTTTCAAACAAAAACGCCCATCCCCGCCATAAAGGCAAGAGATGGGCGCATATAATCAAGACCTGGATGACCAGGCCACAACTGCTACATTACAACCCGGCACATGAAACCAGGCATCAAGCTGAAATATCTGAGGTGGACAGTTTTCTTTCATCCGTTGCTCATTTTTTTGTTAAGGGGATGGATCTATCGTGAAATGCTTCACATGATTTAAAGCATGATAATAATTTCGAGTCAAGAAAAAAATACTATTTTATTCAAGTTAAAAAAAATGGAACTGAAGACTACGTGCATTCACTAAGAGAAGTCCAAAACTGCCTGAATTGTCAAGCTTTCTTTTGTCAGTCTTCACGATTATCATAAGCTAAAAATTCTGATTATTCCTCTGACCCAAACACTTTTTCAATAAGCAGCTCGGCCATAGAGTGATCCTTCATTTCCTGAGTGATTGAGTAATCAAGACTCTTTGGCTTTCCATTGTTTTCTGGTTTTTCCCAAAATTGCCCAGGGCTTTTCCCCTCAGAGTCATAGGCGATCATTTTGGCGTATGGATAGTATGCCTGCCCCAAAGCATGGCCCCTGGATCAGCAGCTCCGGGAGGCAGGTAGTCTTCAAAATTCAGGGGGTGGACTATTCCAGAAAAATAGCCGTTATGTTGTGAACTGGGTTATGTTGCTAAGGTAAATAATATCAAAGGGCAGACAGTATGAATATCTCGTAAACTGCCTGCCCCATGAATGTGACGTTAAGCCGTTATATATCTTTATCCAGGACTACTTAATGCAGGCTCATCCGACTTCCATTCCTCACCCCCCTGCCTGCTTCCACTGCTACTGCTGACCTGAAACAAAGGGAATGTGGCCAAACCACCATTGCCTGGATTGTTATATGTTCTTACTCCTGAAAAGGCCCATCCTGAGTGAAAACCATGCCAGTGGTAATGGCTGATGGCCTGTCCTGAGATATCCTTTCCCAAGTATTTGCCTCCTGATAATATACCCAGACTCCGTCATCAAAGACAGCTACAAGCTCTTCGTTTCCGTCTCCGGAGATATCGCCTGTGGTCAGAAGTTCTGCGTGGTTGTCATGCAGCCACTCCCATGTACCTGTAGTGCTATTCATGTAATACACTCCCCATTCAGGCCAGCTGCAGGGGATATCTGCTCTGCCGTCTCCTGTCATGTCGCCTACTGCAAGAACCGGGGTATGAACTGTTGTCAGGTGGACCCAATTGTCATTTCTGTCACGGGTATAAATGCCGTATCCTTCCCAGGAGCCGACGAACTGATCAAAACCATCTCCAGTTATGTCTCCTGCATCAAAAGTATCAGGAGCGAGACCTACAAGCTGAGGCCAACTGCCAGAAACACTGTCTCGATAGTATGCTCCAAACTGTGACCAGCTGGCTATGATATCTTCCTGCCCATTTCCAGTCATATCACCAGTGGACATCTTTTCAGGAAAATAGGTTGTGAGCAGTTGCCAGTCATCAATGCTTGACTGATAAGCCCACATGCCAGAGCCAGGCCAGACACCTATGAGGTCGTCAGTACCGTCATTATCCAGGTCTGTTGCTACAATAGCAGTAGTTCCAGTAAATGGGAACCAGTCCACCCATGCTCTGCTTTGTGGGTTAAAATAGCGTATGCCTGAAGGAAATGCGCCTATGATGTAAGCTGCATGATGTTCTTCCCTGGTATACTCAGGCCATATAACTGTGGTCCTGCCTTCACTAATTGCCACCTCTTGATTGTCAGGAGTTTGCCATCCTTCAATGGACCTAAACTCAACATAGTAAGTACCTGAGGGTATCCCTGCCTCTCTATAGCCACTATTATACCACGTACCTGTATCAACTCTGCGCCACTGGGCTCCAGCTTCTACGGCTTCTGAAGGCAGAATATTAACTCGCAGAGAACCGAAATCATCTCCTGCCTGGTTAAAATTGGCTGTAAGGTATCTATCTGCATTCACTGTAAAGCTGTAACTGCTACTTGTAGAGACCTCACTGCCACCTTCAGTCCAATTCACAAACGTGTATCCATCATTTGCCTGGGCGCTGACAGTAACTCTCTGGCCATCTTCAAAAGTTCCCTCACCAGTGACTGTTCCTCCTTCAAATGGACTGGCTGAGAGGGAGATGGTGTAGGTGTCAGAGGGTATCTCGTTAAAATTAGCTACCAGAGTACGGTTACTGCTTACTGTAAAGCCGTAACTGCTACTTGTAGAGACCTCACTGCCACCTTCAGTCCAGTTCACAAACGTGTATCCATCATTTGCCTGTGCCCTGACTGTAATTCTCTGACCTTGCTCATATGTTCCACCACCAGAGACTGTTCCTCCATCAGAAGGACTGGCTGAAAGGGAGATGGTGTAGGTGTCAGAGGGTATCTCGTTAAAATTAGCTACCAGAGTACGGTTACTACTTACTGTAAAGCTGTAACTGCTACTTGTAGAGACCTCGCTGCCACCTTCAGTCCAATTCACAAACTCATATCCGTCATTGGCCTGGGCGCTGACTGTTGCCTGTTCTCCAGCATCATAGGTTCCACCGCCTGAGACAGCTCCTCCTTCAGATGGACTGGCCGAAAGAGAAATGGTGTAGGTATCCCAAACATAATTCACAGTCACAGCCTGATCCCCATCTATGGTTACAGAACAAGTCCTTTCAGCCGTACTCGTTGAGTCACATCCGCTCCAGGACGAGAATCTCGCACTACCGTGGGTGGTTGGTGCAGTCAGGGTGATCTGCGTGCCGTTGGGGATGTTCGTGTGGGTGTAGTTGGTCGTGCCTCCATAGTCTGAAGGACTTGCAGTGATGTCTACGTTATTTACTCGTGTAGAGTTGACAACCAAAGCCCCAATTGTCGAATGCCCCCCTCGCACGGCTCGCACTCGAAAAGTATTGCGCACGGTACTCCAACCTACACCCCCACCTGTGAAGCCAACCACCCACTTACCATCAGTTCTGGAGTCATAGGTAGTGGACGACCAATAATTAGACGAACTCGTATAAGGTAGAAAAAGTCTGTATGTAGCAGGTCTATAGGCAGTATCATCCACCAAAGTTTGCAGTTCATTGATGTTTGGAAGTCGCCAGTCATCGTATCCGGCTAATTCAAGGTTTTCAGCGTACGAAAGGGCAGAAGACCACTGATAAGTCCCGGGAGCAGTATTCTGCTGCCACATCAAGCCTGTAGTTGTATCTGTCACTGTACCATCGCCATTGTCAACAAAGTTGCTTGTTATTTGCCCACCACGCACAGCTCGAACGTAAAAACTATCTGATTTTTCATAAGTTGTATTCACTGAGCCAGTTAAAAAACCTACCACCCAAGCATCGCTTGTGCTGCTGCTGGATGTAGTAGCCGACCAGTATCTGTACACTGTATTAGGAAAGTAGTCAGTATTAATAGCCCGATAGCTCAGTCCGCGATTAACCAGAGAGGCAAGTTCTTGTCTGTTGGGCACACGCCAATTATCAAATCCCCCGAATTCCTCATTGTTCAATCGGGGAATAAACTGGTCCTTGGCATCTTGCCAGTTATATGTCTCATCCTTGTTGTCGTTGGTCTTGACCTCCCAAATTAGTCCAGTGATATTATCTCTGGTCATGATCCAACGACCTCCATGGTCCACATGACGTTCATCATCTGACAGCTCGACCCCGCCATAGCCTAATTTTGAATATGAGCGAGGTAGTCTCGGTTGATAGTGTCCATCCTGTCCATACATGAACTCCCCTGGTTGAATTGAATCGCAATATGTTTCGTTATGGCCAGAATTATAGCAGTAGAACTGGCCTGTGTCCGGGAAGGGGTAGTAGGCCTCTGACATAACAGAGGGTGCAGTAAACATCATGAGTAAAAATAAAGCAAGTATGCTCATTGGAATTGAGATTAAACGTTTTTTCATGTGTGCTCCTCCGTTGATTAAAAATTACTATGATTATTTTTATTCTTTAACTTAAGTACACTATTCCATCCACTCCAACCATTCCTGAACCGTTCCCCATTGATAGTATCTGCCTGCATAATGATAATACACCACCGCATCATAGGTCAGCAGAAAGATATCCTTTTCGGGGTAATATCGGTAAAACATCCTGTGCTCATATCCATCATATTCCTGAGTGGATTGGCCTTGAGGGTAAAACCAGTCTGGATAAAGTGATTCAGCTGCGTTAAAAATAGCTATTGCATTCTGCTTTTCTTCATCAGGGTCTGCATCCTCATAAGAACCTATAGCTCTGTAGCCACTTGTAGCTCTAAGCATACCTCTCTGGTCTATATAAGGAGCATCATTCCAGTCTCCATCTCCAGCACTTTCAGGAATTGCATAGGCAGGGCTGTCTGAGGGTATGGCATGTGTCTTAGTGAAGCCGCCATTGTCTGCCAGGGGTTGGAGGAGCGGATCGTCTGTGATTATGTTTGTGCCGTCTGGGTAGCCCCCGGCAAAGATAGACCAGGAAACCTCTGGTGAGGATGTTCCAGCATTAATATGCTCATCTCCAGAGCCTGTTGCTGAGTTACCCCAGAAAATACTGTTTTTGATTACAGGGTTGCTGTCTTCGTTGAGCATTCCTCCACCGTAAGTAGCAGAATTATTTGTGATTGTGGTATTCATGAGTATAGGATTGCTATTTCTTGTATTAAATATACCTCCGCCTTCTTCAGCATGATTATTGCTTATAGTGACATTTGTCATAGTAGGGTTACTCGGGGAAGCTTGCCATACAGGTCTAGGACCATTATATATTCCACCACCACTAATTGATGCTTTATTATTGCTTATAGTAACATTAATCAAAGTAGGATTGCAGGATGAATTATAAATTCCGCCCCCATTATTTGACACTTCATTTCCATTCACGATAACATTGGTTAGAATGTGATTACTGTATAAATTATAAATACCGCCGCCAGATAATGCATTGTTCTCACGTATGGTAACCTTTGTAAGAGTGGGGTCGCTGGAGTAGTTATAAATTCCACCTCCTTCACTATTACTGCTATTATTACTTATAATAACATTGATCAAAGTAGGATTGCTGTCGGAGTTATAAATACCACCGCCCATACCGGATGCTTCATTATCAGTTATAATAACGTTTTTTAAGGTGGGATTGCTGTTTGAGTTATACATTCCTCCACCTCTACTTATATTGCTATTATTGCTTATAGTAACGTTGGTTAAAATGGGATTACTGCTTATGTTATAAATTCCACCCCCTTTGTTCATATTTATGATAACGTTGATTAAATTGGGGTTGCTTTTGTTGTTATAAAAACCACTGTAACTTGAATTAGTAACTATCGCCCCGTCCAGGATAGCGGTCTCATTCATCTCCGTTGCTTCCGGATGATAAAATACATGATATGTGTTATCGCTATCATCACCTTCTACACCAATATCCCCACTGAATATGGTCTCATTGGCTTCAAAATCCCGCTCTTCTAATTTAGTCTCATTACCAATAAACCCTCCATACACAGTAACTCCATTTCTCAAGCTGAAGTGAACCTCTCTTGTCCTGAAAGTGCTATTCGGATGCCCCGTAGGCAAATAAGTCCCAGCAGCAACCCAAACCTGTGAATAGCGATCATCCACAGCAGCCAGTTCAATAGCCTCCTGGGGATCGCCAAAGGCATTGGCCCAGCTTGTGCCATCACCTGTACCGTCCTCTGTGACATACAGCACTCCGGAATAGGCAGGTATGGCTATGAAAATAAAAAGAAACGTAATCACGGCTGATAAGAAGGGTTTGTTGGAAGGCATAGCGGGTAACTCCTTTGGGTTTGAAATAACAAAAAAGCCCATCTCTGCCATAAAAGGCAGAAACGGGCTTAAAAATCTACAAGCACCAAGTTATCTGATAAATCCAAGGCCTGGTGCAGGGACCAGCCTTGTTCTGTGAGGTGGTTAAAAAACATATATTGCCCCTAATTTTTAGAAATGTTTATCTTATATACCCATATATTGCAATATACTTTTTATAACATACCTGTGTGGAGGGTTTATACAAGCTTTTAGTCTGGCTGTGCCCAGCAAGGCGAGTGGCTTAAATCCTAAAAATTCTGATGCATTTGAGGTCGACTAAAATATCTCAAATAAAAAATGCAGGGATGGGTAGCGCAAACAGGTTCACAGGTGCCTGTCACCTGCTTTCACTTCCGGACTGAACATTATTTCTTCATTTTCCCCAGCCTGCGTTTCAGATCGGCTAGTTCTGCAAATGCCTGTTCCTTCTGCCGTCGCTCATATTCCTTCTGCCGTCGCTCCTCTTCTTCTCTTGCCCTGGCTTCTTTTTCTTTCATCCTGGCTTCATCCTCTCTGGTCCTGGCTTCTTCCAGCTCCTTTCTGGTCGTCTCCAGGGCCTCGGCATGGGAACGTTCCTTGCGTTTGAGCAGATCCAGGTATTCATCCTCCACGTCCATTTCTTCGCGGATGGCCCTGTCCAGGGCGGCACGGGCCAGACGATCCTGGACGGCCCGGAATTCTTCCGGAAGCTCGCCTTCGTAAAGCTTGAGGTGGCCGTTGCCCTGAATGGAATCAAATGAACCAGGCTCATGAAGCCTTTTGAAAAGCTTAACTTAAAAAATAAAGTGGGTCCGACCTGTCCACAAGGGGGCTAACAATGAAACCAAGGACAATAACGAAAAGCAAAACCAATTACTTATGGTGCCACCAAATCCTAAACCGCGTAACAATAAACCAGATAAAACCAATCCAAACCATAAAGGCTGGAATAGTTGTATTGACATTGTTACTTCCACTTTCTGCTTGAATGGCAATAATGAGCCATACAAGTCCAACTATCAAAAGAAAAACCGAACCTAGGGTATGAAGTTTTAATCGCTTACTCGTTTCCTGGACTGTTGTCAGTGGGGTGCCTACTGCCTTTGTGTCCATGGCGGAAGAAATAGGGTTGCCACAATTAGGGCAAGCTACTGCGGACGTTGACACACTTTTTCCGCATTCGGGACAGTTGATTAAAGCCATGAAAAATACCTCCAGTTTTACACAAAAAAACAAGCCGAACATTCCCTTGTTGCCTAGACCCTAACCGGGCCTTGAAAACTAGACAAGCTTCCCAAAGCTACCTGAAATTTCCCATAACCTAAACCGCTGGACCTGTCCACAAGTGGGAACTGTCCCGATTGTCCCGATTTTGTTTTTTGAAAATTCAAAAGCGGGCCACTGAAAAGCCTTGACTGGCAAGGGCTAAAGGGCTGTCTGTCCCGATTGTCCCGAAAGTCCCAGTTTATATATAGACCCCCTTCAACTTTTTGGCATAGGGTGAAAAGCTGACCCCCCTGTGAACTACTTTTCAAAAAAATGTACAAAAAATGTACAAAAAGCCTAGTTTTTCCTACCTATAAAAAAGGGTTTACAGGAAAAACCCTGTAAACCCTAAATTTATTGGCGCGCCCGCCCCGACTCGAACGGGGGGCCTGCGGATTCGAAGTCCAACTTCTTCTTCAACCCGGCAGTGCCGCAATAACTGGATCACGGGTAATCCTTGGGATGCCGAGCCATCCCGGCCCGGACCGGATTAAGAACGACATAGCGGCACAACTCCAACAGGAGGGAGTCCTTCTCGACCACAATGGATTTGAAACGTCCCTGAAAGACATGCCCTGCGAGAGGTTTCCATCCGGTGTCTCGATCAAGAGGTGAGGTTCCTCGACACAATGAGTGGATTTGAACAAATAGTTCAGCGTTTTTTTACGTGCGTTAAGCGACTCCCATCAGCGGAGATCTGCGAGATCAGCGGTAAAATTCTTCTGGCTTGATTCTTCAAGCATCAAGGCAAAGATAAAAAGTTTTTTGCCGCTGATTGCGCAGATCTACGCTGATAAGAGAAATATTAATTCTGGTTCCTCGACACAATGAGTGAATTTGAACAAAATCCACGGCTAATGTCGAAGAGCCAAGAGGTGATTGCCCATAAGGCAATATCCATGGCAGATCCAGTTGTACCGCTCAACCAGATCGGCAAGGATGGAGAGAAACAACAACCGGTCGTTTCCCCCCAGAAAGATCTCTGATCGAGCGTTCCCCCGGGCAGTCACATGATAGAGGGCGCCGGGAAACTCAATCCGAAGCGGTCTGGCCATGCGCACACCTTACCTGAAAGAAAATTAAAAATACAAGCCCTGCCCTCGATTTCCCAGGATGCCCCGCCCTCAAGCCCGCCACACCAAGCTCAGCAAGCGCCATGGCGACGGGCCGCCTCCGTCCTTTCTTCCTGACCAAAGTCTGGAGAGTGGCGTCTCGGCTTTGTGCTGACCACGATCCAGAAAAAGCAACGCCGCCCATCCCGAAAGGGACAGGCGGCGTTGAGCAGGGGGGAGATGAGTTGACCCAGGGACAAAGATAATCCAGGCAAGTGTCGAGGCTCCAAATCAGCCTGCGGAGGAACATCCAGTAATTAAAATTTTCTTATAACCCTGGATCTCGGCTTTGAATGTGCATTACGCACGGCACGAACGTAGTAGCTATTCGACTTATTGTTGTTGTTCACGTTTCCGTTGTTGAAGTTGACGTGCCACGCGTTGTTCGTATTGTTGGCGTTGGTAGTAGACGACCAGTAGGCCGGGAAGGACAATTCAATCATACCTTTACAGGGAGAATAGTACAGCTCTTCTAGTCGATCTCTGCCCGGCAACCACCAGTCGGAATGCCCAGCCAATGAAAGGCCGGATGCATAGCTCATGGCCGCATCCCAGTTCATTGGTCCAGCCGTTGCTTTCTGCCACATCAGTCCGGTTCCGTTATCCGTTACTGTTCCGTCTCCATTGTCCACGCACCTGTCGGCAAAGGCCGTGCCTGAAAGGACCAGCCCGGTCAGGCAGAGTACGAAAGCCATGGTTGCAACCGCGTAAAGCTTTTTCATGATTTTTTATCCTGTTGAGGTTGGACAGTTATGGTCTTGCATCTCTTTTAGCACTATTCATGCCATGAATAAAACTGTAGAAATCCAATATATTACAGAAAACGCCAACCGCTTAAAGCCGCACTGTTTGCGCCCACTTGGTTGGCACTGCCAGGATTCTTGGCGATCCGAGAGATGTCCGGAAGCTGTTCCGGTGTCGTGTTCGAATTGGATAGGGTCAGGTCTTGTTTTTCAACTTATCTCGTTCCTTTTTGATGATCCTGCTGACAGTGGCATAATGGATAGTATGCCTGTCCCCGAATCGTGAGCCTGGATCAGCAGCGCCGGGAGGCAGGTAGTCTTCAAAATTCAGTGGGCTGGACTACTGCAGAAACATAGCCGTTGTTGTCAGTTTGGTTATGTTGCTGTAGGCAAAGTAAAAAACACTTTTGTTCCTTTGCCCGGCCCACTTTCAACCCAGATTTTACCTCCATGCTTCTCCACGAATTCTTTGCACAAAATCAGCCCAAGGCCAGTTCCTTTTTCTCCATTAGTTCCATACTGACTTTTGCTTTTATCTATAGAGAAGATTTTGGAAATAATGGCTTCATCCATGCCTATTCCGTCATCTTGGACACAGACTTCAACATTTGATCCAGCCTTCCTGGCGGTTACAGATATATTCCCATCAGGATTTGTAAACTTGACCGAGTTGAAGGTTATATTACGGATAACAGCATTGATCATGGGCTGGTCAGCCAACACTTCAATGTCTTGGGGGACGTTGCAACTTATAGTAATGCCTTTTTTTTTGGCTACATCCTGAGCTGTATAAAGACTTGATCTGGCCAGCTCATCAAGGCTGCATTCTTCAGGACTGAAATCCATGCCCCCCTGACTGATGCGCGCCCATTGCATCAGATCGTTTAGGAGATCAAGTGCATTTTCCGTACTCTTATGCATTTCAGCCGATATGATACTAATGTCTTTACGAGACAAAACTTCTGCTTCCTGAGCAAGGATTTTCGAGGTGGCGCATACACCAGCCATGGGGGACTTCAAATCATGAGCAATGATGGAGAAAAGCTTGTCCTTTTCAGCATTAACCTTCTGAAGCTGTTTATTGATGGTCCTGATGTCCTCTTCGGCCTGTTTGCGCTCGGTTACGTCACGACAGACGCAAAAAACGAGCTTTTGTCCGCCGATCACAGCTCCGTTAGTGCTGATTTCAACGACAAAGGAGATTCCATCCTTACGTTGGTGACGGTAGATGTCAAGAAAGATGTCGCATCTAAACCGCGATTTTTTCTGTGTTAGAGGTTCTTTTTTTGTTCAAGGTAACTTCAGCAGGCGCGGTCCAACTTCTGGTACGACCTGACCACCTTTCAGGTTTTGCCATCTTTGCTCTTTGATAAACCATCTTGCGTTTGGCTAAGATTCTCCTGTCCCGGCCAGCATGCCGATCATTGGGAGTCACGTATGCCAGATTGCTGTGGCGGTGTTCATGGTTGTACCAATTAACAAAACCTTCAACCCATGTTCTGGCATCAGTCAAGCTTGCAAAGGGCTTTTGAGGATACCAAGGGCGATATTTCAAAGTCTTGAACAAGGCTTCTGAGTAGGCATTGTCATTACTTACGCTTGGCCTTGAAAAGGATGGCATAACCCCCAGTCGCTGCAATGTGGCCAACATGGTTGCTCCCTTCATGGGAGATCCGTTATCCGAATGCAGAACCAGCTGGTCTTTGCCTACGTTTTCCAGGTGACATCCTTCCGTGATCAAGGCGCTGGCAAAGTCGGAATCTTCCCGGGTGTGTATCTGCCAGGTGATAACCTTTCTGCTGTAAAGATCAATGACCATGTAAAGGTAAAAAAAATCACCTTTAACTGGACTTGGAAGATAGGTAATATCCCAGGTCCAGACCTCATTCGGAGCCGTAGTTTTCAGTTCCTCTGGCTTGATATTTTTCTTGGCTTTTGAGGGCTGCCTGTGAGTGTTTTGACCTTCTTCCCGAAGTATTCGGTAAATGGTCGCCTCGGACGCCAGATATATTTCCTTATCGGCAAGGTCAGCAACGATCTGATGCGGACTCAAGCTTCTGTACTTCGGACTGTTGATGACTTTGAGTATTCTTTGACGTTCCATTTTGCTCAGCTTGTTGAGTGGTTTTCGGCTTGATTGCTTACGTTTATCTTCAAGCTTTTCAGCGTTTTGCCATCGTTGAATGGTCCTTGGAGTTAACCCGATTATGGCACAGGCCTTTTTCAACCTGGCTCCCGACTGACATGCTTCTTCTACAAGTGTCAGGATGCGTCTTTTTTCCTGGGAATGGATTAATCGTCCTCTTTGTCCCCCCAGATAGCATCCACTTTTTTTTTGAGTACTAAGAGGGCGGTGGTTTCAGCCAGTGCTTTATCCTTACGGTTAAGCTCTTTTTTAAGGCCTTTAAGTTCTTTTTTTAACTGACGGACATTACCGTCATTATTTTTGGACTGTTCCTGGGAGAACTCATTTTTCCACTTATCCAAGTGATGAGTGTGTACTCCTTTTTGTCTGCACCAAGCTCCCAGTTCTTCATCTGATAGTTTGGCTGCTTCAATCAGGGCCTCAAGTTTTTCTTTAGAGGACCAATCCTGGGGACGTTTTTCATGTTTAGCCATCGTGGTACTTCCTGGGTGCTGGATTGTTTTAAGCCAGTATCGCATGGTAGACGCAGGTACTCCCATATCTTTGGCGACCTGAGCTTGAGAATTAGAACCTGTAAGTACCATTTTGACTACATTTTCCTTAAAATGCAAAGAGTAAGACATTGAAATAACTCCTGCCCCTTGTAATATTAAAAAATAGGATAAAAGAGATTT
>NZ_JYNP01000068.1 GCF_000934755.1 Desulfonatronovibrio magnus | reverse complement strand
TTGGCTCTGGGCATATTTGCTTACAACTGGTTTTTGAGCATCGAAATGGGCGTTCTAAGGCCAATTTTAGACTATATAGAGGATATTTATACAATCAACTCAATAACTTGATTAGGTCCGACCCCAAATCTTCCTGTGCTCTGTTTCTTCTATCCCAGCGGTCCTCTTCCAGAAGCCTGGCCAGGTGGATCTTGCGCATCGTGGCCGGCAGCACATGAGGCTTTTCCAGGTCAAAGTTGTCTCCAGGCCTGGCTACCTGCACAGGAGTCAGAAAACATAGATCATTGCTCAATGGACATCAGTTATCGGGCACTACTGATTATACGCAGTATTAATTTAATCTAAATAATTTTTGAATATTTTTTACGATTGCAGGGGCCACAAAGTAACTGAAGGTTATCCCAAATAGTCTTACCACCTTTTGCTCTAGGTATAATATGATCACCATGAAGCTCATCAAAATCATCTGGCCCCTTAAAGACTCTTTTGCATTTCTCAATTGCTCCTGGGCATCTATAGCCCTTTTTAGTTCCTCCGTGTATTCGGTAATAACACCACTTCCAGTTGTCAGGAAAAGAGGGTGAGTCTGTGTCACATGGTTTTATATACTTTGGAGAGCTCATTTTTTAGCTATCTTCGCTGCTACTGTATCAAAGGCAGCGAATTGTTTTGATTGAGATGCCCACTTACCTTTAGGCTCTGGAAGGGTAACACCGAGTTCATCTGCAGCTGTTTTTCTGCTAGAATCTAAGAAAAGCCCCAGAAGATTCCATTGATCTGAAGATAGATCATTATTGACAAATCGTTTTGATAATGGCGCAATCATAAGGGCAACTATTCGATGCTTATCTACACTAACATTCTTTCCACACTCTGTGCGTATTTTATGCCACCAGTTCATGAAATTGATAAATTTATCTTTAATCTCATCTAGGCTAGGCATAAGCTTTTCTTCATTAGTTAACTCTTCTTCTTGTAGGCGGGCACAAAAAATATTTAAGACGTCATCTGAATTACCACGGTAATTTAACCTTAACTTTCTAATAGAATTAATATCTTTAATTAAATCCTGCATCTTATTCTGGTATTCTGAAATTAAATACCATAAAAACATTTCTGAGGCCTTTTGGCCTATACTGAGTTTACGACCTGACCACCATGATTGCCATAATTCAGCAGCTTCTTTATATGGCTCCCATGGCCATTTACAGTTCAAACGAGATAAAATTCTTTTCGCTGCGTTCCTTTCTTTATCAAATATGCCAACAGCCTGAATAAACTTTACTCTTTCAGATTGACTATAATAACTGAGTCTAATGTCTTGAGCGCTTAAAGGCGTACCCCCCTCATTTATTCTTCTAAAAATTTCAAGGCGAAGGCTTATATCTAGATTACTTGGCAGATTTACTAAAGTAATGTTATATGATTTAAATATTTTTTTCCAGCTATCTTCTATACAGTTGTTTTCGCTAAATGTTTTTCCCGCATAATGTGAACTACTGCCATAATATGGGCATTTATCACTCTGACTTAACTCAAATTTGTTATCATAAAAATCAATTAATGTTGTTAACCGTTGTTGTCCATCTACAATCTCTTGTACTTCTGGATCATCTTCTGAAGCAGCAAGATAAAATGACGGCACAGTCAAACGATTCAGTATCGACTCAATAAAAAGGCTTTTTTTGTTTGCATCCCATTGGTCTGAATCGCGTTGATAATCAGGAATAATTATCTCTTTCTCTTTAATTCTGGTGAGAACATTATCAAGCCTCTCATTTTGCGCTACCGTTTGAGATTTTGTCATAGGCTCGATACTTTCACAGTTGTTCATTAATTCCTCCTTATTGTTGTTTGTAAAAAATTAAGAGATTTTTTTTCATGGTCATCTACATTATTCTCTGTGGCGATTTCTGCTATTTTATCCATGGTTTTAAAACGCTGCTCTCTGAGGATTGCACCATCGCCACCAGGGATATTATTCAGTCCCTGTGCCAATCTGCCAGTCAGCAGTATGGATAAATTTTACAGGCATTTACAACTCCATAAGCTCAAAAAATTAAGATACACCAAGGCTCTCCGAGTACTCCTTGACCCAGCACAGGGCATTAACCAAAGCAACCTGCTCAGGCTGGGAGCACTTTATGGACATAAGGGCAGGGTTTGAGACAACAATTGCCAGACTTTTAGCTCTGGAAATAGCCACATTAAGCCGGTTCTTGCTGAACAGAAAATCAATATTCCTGGGCAGGTATTCCTCATTGGATGTAGCCATGGACACAATAACCACTTCTGCCTGCTGCCCCTGAAATTTATCAACTGTTCCAACCCTTGCCCCTTGTGGAAGAACAGATTTGAGCAGGTTAACCTGGAGGTTGTAGGGTGCAACCACCAGGATATTTTCAAGACCCAGGGGATGAATATTTTTGTGCTTATCCTGATATTGCTGGCTGGTCAGACTCTCAACCAGTTTCTTAACCACCTCAGCTTCTTCCTGTGACTTCTGGGAGCAGCCGTCATGCTCCACAGGTATATACCTGACTCCTGCTGGAAGCAGGGCAGAGTCAGCATTGCCACTCAGGATCAGCCTTTGATTGGAGTTGTTGGATTCAGGCTCAAGCCGGCTTTCATAGATCATGTCTGAGATAAGGGCATTGACCTCAGGGTTCATGCGCCAGGTTGTGCTTAGAAATATTCCTTTATCCGGAGGAATGGTCGCCTTGCCGTCCAGAAGGTATTCCAGGGTTGATTCACCGGATCTGCCGGGATGAACTCCCTGGATGGGCTGGCCAAGCTGCATCTGATCACCAAGTAAAACAATATTCCTGGCAGAAGTCCCCATGGCAACCATGTTGGCTAAAGCTTCTTGCCCGGCCTCATCAATGAACAGATAATCAAGTTTCTGATCCAAATTTGGACTGGAAAAAAGCCAGGCTGTACCTGCCAGGAGCTGATATTCTTCATTGAAAATCTTTTTATTATCAAAAAGGTCCTCAATAAACTCTCCCTTTATATGGGTACTTTCAAGCTGTTTATTGCTTTTTTTGGCCCCTTTGAAAGTGTAAATATGAACCTGTCCCTTAGATTTTCATTGCCTCCTGTGAAGGCAAGGCGGTTTGCCCCTTCCAGGAGCTAATTCAATTCCTGGCCCTTTGGGTCAGGACTCTTTAATCTTCAGGATGTGTTCTTCTCCATAATTCATCATACCAACCATATCCACGAGCTACCACTGCTGCTCCCCCCGAGTTTTTATTAAATTCGGTTCTTGTTTTATATTTTTCCATTTCTTTAATAATATTTTCTTTTGTCCAATCATTTGCAGGTCTTCTTTCCGGCTTCATATGAGAACAAATTTCATCTAAAAATCCCTTTCGATGTGCTTGAGCATATATATTTGGATGATTTTTTCTAAATTCAGATTTTATAGTAAACTGAATTGATATTTCAGCACATTTTTCTTTTGTCCAGAAATTATTTGGCTTTTTTATCTCTACCATGTGTGAACAGATTTCATCCAACCATTTTTCCCTTGCAGATTTACAATATGCCGCATTTGAGTTTTTTTGAAACTCACTTCTAGTATCATATTTCAATGCTTGCTCATGACATCTTTCTTTAGTCCAATGATTTTTTGGCTTAATCTTCGATTTCATATGAGTACATATTTCATCTAGCCATCCATTATTTAAGGCTTCTCGATATGCACTTACATCTTTTTTTTGAAATTCAGACCGTGATGCAAATTTAGCTGCTTCCTTTTTACACTTTTCAAAATTCCAAAATCCTTTGGGCTTTCTTAATTTCGTCATATGCGAGCAAATATCATCAAGAAAACCACCTTTAACAGCAGCGCTATGTGCTGCTGATGAACCTTTCTTAAAATCACTTTTTGCTCTATACTTTAAAGCTTCTATCTTACACTTTTCTTTTGTCCAAATTCTCCAAGGTTCTTTCTTATTCATGTGTGAACATAGTCTATCAAGTATTCCAAGTTTACTTGCAGCTGAATATGCACTTCCAGATTTTCTATGAAATTCTGTTCTACTTTTAAACTTTAAAGCCTCTTGCTCACATTTTCCTTCATCCCAAAAGTTTTTTGGATTTTGAAGTCTATCCATATGAATACAGATTTCATCTAACCAATTATTTCTAAGTGCTGAACCATATGCACTACTCGAATTCTCTTTAAAATCTTTTCTGGCTTCATATTCAAGAGCCTCCTCTAAACATTTGTTAAAATCCCAAATTAGGATAGAACCACCTGTAGCGCCAGCATTTCTAGAATTTAAAAGAATCCATCCGTTCTTATAGTACTTTTCGATATAATGTGCCTCTTGTTGAACAGCTTCTTCTAAATCAATATATTCTGTTAATCTTTTAAACATGTATGAAGATAATGTTTGCTGTAAGTGTTTATATACAGGACTATTTGTAGAAGTTAAATGCTGATTCTTTCTTACTTCTAAATTATAGCTTAAACCAACATATGCGTACTTATCTGAAAATTCAAATACGTATATCGCTCTTTTTACTTTACTACCAACTACAATCATGTGTTCGCAGCATTCCTCCAACCAACCATTCCTTTTAGCGATAGAATAACCACTTGGTGAGTTATCACTAAATTCAGTTCTAGTTTGATATTTCTTTGCTTCTTCTAGACACTTTTCTTTTGTCCAAAATCCATTTGTCTTTTTTTTAACAGGCATATGACTACAGATGTCATTTAACCAGCCACGCTTGTATGCATAACTATAAATACTGTTAGACTGAACTTTAAATGAGGTTCTATCATTAAAATTAAATGCTTTCTTTTTACATTCCTCAAAAGTATATGAGATTCTACCTTTACTCATGATTTTTCATCCTCCAATCGTGAGATCAGAACTTCCCAGTCCTGTTTAATCAAGAAATCCTAAACTCCGGAACCCCCAAATCAGCATACAAAGTAGGTCGGCATGTAAGTATAATAATCTGGTATTTCTGTGCTGATTTAGAGATGATTTTTGTCATTTTCTCAAAGCGGTCATCATCAGAATAAACCAGAGCATCATCAAGGATGACTGGCGGGGACTGGCTGCCTATTTCAGTCAAAAGATCAGCAAAAGCCAGGCGGGTTATTACAGATATCTGCTCCCTGGTTCCTATGCTCAATTGATTAAATGGCTCCTGATACCCGTTTTTAACCAACATCTCAAGCAATGGTTATTACCCTTCTATGCCAAATTCACTATCCTGACCAATATACTCCGTGCTTTCGATCCAATCTTCTGATTCCTTAAACTCATTAAACAAATTTCACGCCTTTTGCCCCAAGCCCAGCATACTCAGATGGATTACAGGTCAGCACAATAACTTGCAACCCCTTAGAGGCTGCAAGATCAAGCATGCCCTGAAGAAGCTTTATCCTGCCTGGATCAGAATTGACAAAGGCATCATCAAATACCACCGGCAAACTTCCACCATGGTCAGCTGCAAGTATTTCAGCAATGGCCAGCCTGGCAGCTGCAGCAACCTGCTCCTTAGTTCCTCCGCTTAAAGCGTCAAATGGTACATTTTGCTTATTAGGGCGTACAAGGTCAAAACCACTGAATGAACTGCCGTCATAGTTCACCTTTGCTTTAGCTTGAGGCCCGAAGACAGCTTGAAGATAAAAGGTGATTTTTTCCTCCAAGGGCTTGGTCATGGTTTCCATCAATTCTTTCTGTTGCTCCTGGAAAAGGCTGTGAAGAAGCTGAATGGACTGAGCCTTAATATTAATATTTTCAAGTCGTTCTTTAAGGTTTTTTACGTCTGCCTCAGCTCTTTGAGCATCAGCCTTAGGGTCATGAGTGCCACTGCTATTCAAGATCCCCTTATTAGTGCTTTTCTTGTCCTTGGCTGCTTCCAATTTATCAGTCTGGGTTTTTAGTGCCCTTTCAATACGGTCCTTTGCCTGTTTTAGAGAGTCAGGCATCATGTGCTGCAGATTACCAGTTGTCTCTTTTTGTTTTCTTTGCAACTCAGATACAAGCTCCTGAATATCATTTAGCTTCTTCTGGCGCTCAACATCTTCACCTGACTGTCTTAATAGCTGACTCAGTCTGGATTCTTTATCAGCAATATCTTTTTTTAAGCTGTCCAATTCCTGGTTAAGTGTGTCCAGCTCTTGTTGTGATTCTTTTAAGGCATCTTCAACTGATTTACGCTCATTTCTCATATCAGCCGCATGTTCTCTGGCTTTTGCCTCATTCTGTACTTCGGATTTTAGAGTGTTTTCCGCCTCTTCTTTATTGCCGGGTTCAGGTGCACTTTCAACATTTTGCTTTCTGCGCTTTACCTCTTCATGGATACCAGTCAGTTTTACTTCTGCATCGTTTAGTTTGGCATCCAGTGTACCATCGTCAAATCCTGCTATCTGGTTGTTAAGGGCAGTAATATTTCCTTTTATTTCTTCACGTTTTTTATAGCACTCTTCTGCTTCCTCAATAGAATTAACCCCGTAATTTACTAGAAGACCAGAAAATTTATCCTTTAGATCCTGTAATCTTTGGCGGCACTCGTTCAGAGCATCACCACCACCAGGCTTGATGCGCAACAACACATCCTGACCGACTTTAAGGTCCACAGAATCGGTGACGGTTTTTGTCGTATTCACCGAGGCTTCTTCATCGTTGATCAGAACCTGCTGATTAGACTGAACAACAGATATTTGAGCTGCCATGGAGTTTAAAACAGCCTGGTTCTCGTTTAATTCTGTTTGAGTGTCCTTCAATTCTTTCAGGTCAGACTCTGAAATATTCGGCAACTTCGCGAAATCCTTCTCTAAACCTGAAATCTGTGATTTTAGACTCTGCTTCCTGTCGAAGAATTCCTTAAGCCTCGATGTTTCTTCTTCTTGTTGAAAGTAGTCTTTCCAGGCACGGGCCAACTCGAGTTTTCCTCGAAGACCTTCAACAGTAGCGCTGGCAGCATTTTCCTCTTTTTCAGCAGCTTCTTGCTTTTTTTTAAGATTTTCTAAGTGTTTCTTAGCAGTATCCAGATTTTCTTCCCTGGGCTTTAGTTTATGTTTTAGCCCATTAATTTCTTTACGGAAGCCTTCTATGGTCTCTTCCGTATCTTTAAGGCTATTAAGCTTTTCCACTTCAATCTTAAGTTGTTCAGCCTGCTCATTTATGTCATTTTCCAGCTTTTCGGCCTGTTTAATTTGTGATAAATTCTCTTCTCTTTCACCTTGCAGCTTATCTATGCACTCATTGCACTGTTTTATCTCATCTTCCGCATTCTGGTAGTCTTCTACTGCCTGAAGCAGTTTGCTGCATTTCTCATTGGCATCTTTAAATCTTTTTTCAGCCTCAGCTAATTCCTTTTGAGCTTTATCCAATTCAGAACCTGCTTTTGGCTTTCCATCTTGTCTGAATGCTTGTTCATAAATGGATTTAAAATGCTCAGCCAAGTCAGTATCGAGTTGAGATTGAACAACTGCTGCCCCGCCAATCTTCTGCATATTCTGAATAATCCGGTCTCTTTCCTGATCAGCCTCTTTTGCCGGGTTGTCTCCACTTTTACCTTGCCAAACCCACAAATGTGCCCAGGATTTTGCCAGATCATTCGCTACTCCCCTTCCACCGCACTGACTTTCTACTGCCAGCAGTTCTGACAGGCGGTTTTCAGCTTCTTGATCGTTCCATGATTCGCCGGATTCTTTGTTCAGCTTTATTGAACCAGTTTGCCCACTAAAAATTTTAATCAGGCTGTACGTGTCGCCTTCAGCTTCAAAAACAACCTTTACTTCAGGATGGCCAGGATAGATATTTGAAACCATACTCTCTCGGGTTTCACCTGTAATCTTTGCTTTAAGAAAAAAACAACGATGCAAAGCTTCCACAAAAGTACTTTTGCCGGATTCGTTTGGGCCTTCAAAAAGAAGGCGGTCATCGTTTAGATCCACAGAAATATCTTTATGGACACGGTAATTTCTAACTGCAGCAGATTTTATTTTCATACAGCACCCCTTTGATTGATAGCTCCATACAGCTCACGCAGAGCAGTAGCTGTAACCGGATCTGGATCGGTCTCATTTTTCAACTTGTTAACAAGTTGATTCGCCACCATTGATAAAACCGGATCATTTGATCTTTGAGTCAAGCCCTCTATCTCCGCATCAGTAGGTGCTATCATAGTCTGATTACTGAGCTTTAGCCTAAGTAATCTTGCTTCCAGAGTATCAAGAATATTTACCAGTTTACTATAAGCCTCAATACCCAGGGAACCGCTCAAAATTAAACGCAAAAGGTCTTCATTAGCGCGGGATTCAATTAATTGGTTCAGCTCTTTTTGGAAAAGGTCCAGGTCATCATCCTTGGCAAAATGATAGCTCATGGATGACCATTGCAGTTTAGATGATTGAACTATTTCAACAACTGGCTCTTTGTTGCGGGATGCTTCAACAACAAGAATATTGCCAGGATTATGGCTTCCACTTTTGGGAAAACGATCAAGTTCCGGAGTTCCAGAATACCATACTTTTTCACTAATCTTTTTGCCCCCATGCCAATCTCCAAGAGCACAATAGTCAATCTCAGACATGGGCAGATTTTCAATGCTAATTCTATTTGATTCTGTCGGACCTTCTTCACCGTCAGACTCTGATGTAAACCCATGCACACTGCCATGGGCAAGAACTAACCTGGTCTTGCCTTGAAAACTCTGAAAAATATGATCATCTCTAAGCCATGCAGTGCAGTCCTGAGACTCATGTCTCCTCAGCAAAGGACAAGGAAAAATAACAACATCATCAATCTCGAATGGTTCGTATTCGAGCAATACTGTTAAGTTTGGAGCAAGCTGTTCTTTCTCCTGCAGGAAATAGTCCTGCTGCCAGACGCTACCCGGCCCACCATGATCATGGTTGCCTGGAATAGCTATGACCGGAACCTTAATTTTACCTATTGCACTGCAGGCAGCCGATACCGTAGGTTTATCTGCAGTATTGGAATCAAAAAGATCACCTGCTACTACAACAAAAGAGGCATTGGTTTTCTCAACCTCAGCGGCAATACTTTCAATAGTCTTAATTCTCTGGTTCTGAACCAGGAAACGTTTATTATCATCCTCGATTCTGGCAAAAGGCTTGCCAATCTGCCAGTCAGCAGTATGGATAAATTTTACAGACATTTATAACTCCATAAACTCAAAAAAGTTTTAAGATGCATCCAGGCTCTCCGATTACTCCTTGACCCAGCACAGGGCATTGACCAGAGCCACCTGCTCAGGCTGAGAGCACTTTATGGACATAAGGGCCGGGTTTGAGACAACAATTGCCAGGCTTTTAGCTCTGGAAACAGCCACATTAAGCCGGTTCTTGCTGAACAGGAAATCAATATGCCTGGGCAAGTATTCTTCGTTGGATGTAGCCATGGACACAATGACCACTTCTGCCTGCTGGCCCTGGAACTTGTCAACGGTGCCTACCCTTGCCCCTTGTGGAAGAACTGACTTGAGCAGATTGACCTGAAGATTGTAGGGTGCAACCACAAGGATATTTTCAAGCCCTAAAGGATGAATATTTTTGTGCTTATCCTGATATTGCTGACTGGTCAGACTCTCAACCAGTTCCTTAACCACCTCAGCTTCTTCCTGTGACTTCTGGGAGCAGCCGTCATGCTTCACAGGAATATGCCTGACCCCTGCTGGAAGCAGGGCAGAGTGAGCATTGCCATTCAGGATCAGCCTTTGATTGGCGTTGTTGGATTCAGGCTCAAGCCGGCTTTCATAGATCATGTCTGAGATAAGGGCATTGACTTCAGGGTTCATGCGCCAGGTTGTACCCAGGAATATTCCTTTATCCGGAGGGATGGTTGCCTTGCCATCCAGAAGGTATTCCAGGGTTGATTCACCGGATCTGCCGGGATGAACTCCCTGGATGGGCTGGCCAAGCTGCATCTGATCACCAAGTAAAACAATATTCCTGGCAGAAGTCCCCATGGCAACCATGTTGGCTAAAGCTACTTGCCCGGCCTCATCAATGAACAGATAATCAAGTTTCTGATCCAGTGCAGGACTGGAAAAAAGCCAGGCTGTACCTGCCAGGAGCTGATATTCTTCATTGAAAATCTTTTTATTATCAAAATGATCCTCAATAAACTCTCCCTTTATATGGGTACTTTCAAGATCTTTATTGCTTTTTTTGGCCCCTTTGAAGGAGAAACCTCTTTCTTTGGCAACATTTTCCACAGATTCAAGGAGATTTATTATGGCCTTGTGACTGTTGGATGACACTCCTACACGAAAGCCTTTTTGGAGCAGGTCCGCAATTGTCCTTGATCCGCTGTATGTTTTTCCTGAACCGGGAGGCCCCTGGATAAAGATATGACTATGATCAAGGCTGGAGATTGCCTGGCTCATTTGAGGCAGAATATCCTGGTTCTGATCAATAATTGCTGACCCCGGGGTATGGCCCTGGATGTTCGGCTGCTGACGATTAAGAAGTGACTTAATGGCCCTGTATTTTTCATCATCTGCAATAAGGCTGTCAGCAAAACGAAACACTGCTTCTTTAAGGGGATCACTGGGCACTGGACCTTTTGGACCAACATTGAACCTTACGTGTCCAAAGTTTTTATTTTTTCCAAGTGTAAAGCTCAGTTGCCGGTTTTGATCATCAACCTCCAGATTGCTCAGAGCAAGACCGTCATCAAGACAGGCAACACTGTCTCTGCTTTTAATCTTGGTTTCCTGCTCCGGAAAAGTGAAGAAGTGGCGCAAGGACCGCTTGACCTGTTCAGGAACTCTGGCTGGATCCGGAGTAACCCCTGCGATGCATTCAACATCTTCAATAAGTTCATCTTCATCCATCTCCAGGCGGGAATAATAAGCCCACCATAGTGGCTTCTCCGAGCGGCGATAAAAATCCAGCAGCTGCCAGGTCAGCTCTTTGGCGTAATCCTGACCTGTCCACTGACTTTTATCCTCGGGCAAGGGATCAATCATGCGCTTCCGGTAATCTTCAATGCGCTCTTCATGTTCATTTAGAGCGCCAATATCGGTATCATGTGTGCTGCCATCTTCTATTTCACCATGCCATGGAATGTTGTCAGGTCTCAGCTCAAGCAGCCACTCTCTCAGGAGATAAGTTGAAAGGACATCATCATAGTTGTAGTCCTCAATTTTCTTTAACAGGCCATCATCGCCTGTTTCTTTCCATTGTTCATAAAAGACGATACTGCCAGCAGCTGTCTGAACATCTCCGGATCTCTTGTCCATATAGAAACTTTCCAGATTTTTGATGGAATACCCTGGTTCTGAAACCCGGATCCCCTCACGAACAACCTTGTAAAGATCAACAAGCTTGCCTGCCCTTAAAAGGTTGTCCACAGCTGATTCTCTTGTTCCATGCATGGACATGAGCTTTTTCAGGGCTGTGGCTTCATAATGGGCATAGTGATAGATATGAGCGTCAGGATAATCCTTGAGTCTCTGGAGGACAAAATCCATGAAGTCTTCAAAGGCCTTTTTTTCCTCAGATCTGGTATGTGCCCAGAAAGCCTTGAACTCTGGATTGCCGTTCTCAAAAAGGTAAACTCCAAAAAGATACTCCAGCCCGCCTTCTTCCATGGGGTTGCCTTCCATGTCAAAAAACATATCCCCTGGTGATGGCTTGGGCATCCTGGCAAATCCGCGTTTCTCACCATCTTGATAAGGAAGCAGCTCCCAGGAATTTTTGCCTGTTTCTCTGGCTTTGAGCTGCAGAGATGCCTGTTTGGCGATCTTTTCCAGAGACTGGGGCAGAATACCAGGCACACCTGCTGATGGGTCAAGCCTTCCCAGCTGCTCAAGGGTGGTAATGCCCGAGGATTTCATTTTTTTCATCTGGGCCTTGGTAATCCCGGCCACCTGGCATAAATGATCATCCTGCAATCGTCTTTCATCACAGATATCCAGCCATCTGCAAAAAGAACAGTGATCTCGAGGATCAGGATAGGTTGAGTCAGGAGGTTGATGCCATAAATTGACACTTTGAAAAAATCTGTCCAGCAGGTTTTTGAGGTATCTGCTGTAATCTTTATATGGATAGGTCTTTTGAGTCTGATCACCCAGGACAATATACATGTTTTGCGGCTCAATTTCCTGAATAAAAGAAAGCAGGCGGGAGTAGAAGGCCAGCTGGATAACAAACCTGACTTTTGTGGACAGGCTGAGCTTGGTGTCTATCACTTCATAACTGTGCTCGCCCAGGGCAGAAGGCACGGGAACCTTGCGCATGAAATCGGCAACGCCGAATAGATTGTCTTTAATCAGGTGGCCCTGGAAAATGATATCAGCGCCCTGGCGCATGGCATTTAGAGTGGCCTGTGCTTTGGTGTGGATATCTTTTCCCTGCTCATCAATATTAACAAAGTTCAGGCCGGAATCCTTTAATTTTTGAGCATACCTGGCTTCAAAGGCCAGGCCTTTATTCTGAATGAGCTTTTGTTCTTCAGTTGCGCTGCTTCTTGGAAGTGGTGTTTCCAGATCAGTCAAATCCAGGGATGTATGATGTTCGCAGTCAAGAAAATTAAGAATATCTGCAGCAGAATAAAGAATCTTTCCGTTAGCTTTTTTCAAATCTTATCCTTTGAAGTTAAGAAAATGGATGAAATATTCTCAGCTCACAGCTTCTGAAACACAGTTCCCTGCCTGGGCAGGAAAAGGCGTTCATAGATGCGGGTGGCGTATTCATCGGTCATGCCGGCAATATAGTCACAGATGATTCCGATATAGTTTTTTTACTTTCCTATTGGACCTGCCTGAGCAGTGCTTTAAGCTTTACGCGCAGATCAGGCAGCTTGTTGAGAGCAGCATCCCAGACAATCAAATAGTCCACACCAAAGTAGTCATGAATCAGCTTATCCCTCATTCCGGAAACTTTACGCCACTCTATCTCCGGCTGCATTGCCTTGATGTCTTCAGGCAGCTTCTTTGAAGCTTCCCCAATAATCTCGATACTCCTGACAAACGCCCGCTTGAGGGTCTCATCCCGGCTGAAGGATTCATAATCAGTATCTGGAATCCGGCTCATGATATAATCAATTTCGTCCAGCATGTGACGAATGTATTCACTCGGCGATAGAGACACGCTCTACCTCCTTTAAAATATGAGGACCGATATGGGGACTCAGCCCCTCAGGGGTGACGACTTCAACATTGCGGCCAAGTATTTCTTCAAGCAGGAATGAAACTTCCATGAAATTGTCAAAAGTATGTTTATCAGGAGCAAATTCTGCAAGGATGTCAATATCGCTGGAAGATGTCTGTTCGTCCCGCACAAATGATCCGAACAGACCGATATGGGTTACGCCGAGAGAGGCAAGCCTGTCCCTGGCCTGCAGGATCAGTTCAATCAGACTTTGTTTTGTAGCGGTTCTGCTTTCCATTATAACACTCCACTTGATTTATACTGCCGCAAAAATCTGCGCCCTCAGCTCAAAGCTTCTGAAACACAGTCCCCTGCCTGGGCAGGAAGAGACGCTCATAGATACGGGTTGCGTACTCATCGGTCATGCCGGCTATATAGTCGCAGATGATTCTGTATTCCTGCTTCTTTGAAATCCGGCTGTTTAACCTGCGGGCGGATTCTCTGGTGAGAAAGCGCTCCGGGTCAGATGCAATGGCCTCAAATATCTGAATCACCAGATATTGGCCCCGAAACTCCAGGGTCTGGACCTGGGGAATCTTGACCACATTGTCCTTAACAAGGTCTTTTATGACGGACAGGATGGCTCCGGTCTGAGCATCAAGCTCTGCCCGGTACTTCAGCAGAGGATCTGAGTAATCCGGATTCTCCCGCACGGAAATGCTGGTCATAAAGGCATTGACCAGTCCGCCTATGCTCTGCTTACGCTCATATTCCTCGCTGAACAGCCGGTTCCTCAGGTCCTGAAGACTCTTTTGCCCGAGCCAGTCTTTATCAATCTTTTCTTCAACCGCTGTCCATTTGTCCCTGGTGATGAGTCCCAGGGCGATTCCGTCCTCCAGGTCATGTACGCCATAGGCAATATCATCGGCCAGTTCCAGAATGGAGGTGTCCAGAGATTTTTCAGTGGGCTTGCCATGCTTGTGAGTCCCAGGATCAGAGTGTCTGATAAAAAGCTTGCGGTCACTTTCACTAAACGGTTCAAGAATCCAGTCCACCACATCCTTTTCATCACCATGATAACATTTTGGAGGCTTCCAGTCTGATGATCTGATGATGCAGCCCTGGTCTGCTGCAGGAGATTCTTTTTTGCAGATTTCTGAATATTGTACAGGATATTTGAGAATACTCAGCAGGGTGCGCCGGGTAAGGTCAAGCCCATGATCCAGGGTATGATGCTCAATCCTGGACAGGATGCGCAGGGTCTGGCCGTTGCCTTCAAAGCCTCCGTGATCCCGCATGCAGTAGTTAAGGGCGATCTCTCCGCCGTGGCCGAAAGGAGGGTGGCCAAGGTCATGGGCCAGGCCTGCGGCAAACATGAGGTCATTGTCCGGCAGTATTTCCAGAATATGCTCATCTTCGCTCTGAAGGCCGCGGATATTCTGGACAATGCCCTTGCCGATCTGGGCTACTTCCATGGAATGGGTCAGACGGGTGCGGTGAAAGTCCCCTTCGCCTATTCCCAGAACCTGGGTCTTGGCCTGGAGCCTGCGAAAGGAGGAAGAATGAATTATACGGGCAAGATCCCGGGCTGAGTCGGTTCTCTCGTCCCTTGGACGGTCAAGTCTTGCTTGACTGCGGCGCTCATTCTGAAGGGAAATGTCCATAAGATGCAACGTACAGGTTCAGATGTTGAAGGAAGCGGTAAAAGTCTGTCTGCAGACTCTGTCTTTCTAATTCCCGGGGCAGCAGCAGGAGGAGTGGTATCTGGTCAGCAAGTGAACAAACAAAATCTTTATTATCATTCTCACAGGCAGACAAAGTCAAATTCTCCCCTACCCTATGGAATAAAATAAATCAATACAAAAATATAATCAGACAATAAATTCTGACGCGGGAACCGCAGCAGTGCATTGAGCTCAAGGGATAAAGGCAGGGCCTGCTCTTCTGCCCTGCCTCTTCAGAAACAAATATCTTCGGTTTCCTCATAGGCATCCAGCCAGCCTGGGCCTTTTCTTTTTTTCATTTTCTCAAATTCAACTCTTAATTCATCCAGAGACTTCCTGTAGCAGACCGGGTCAAGACAATCATCCACTACCGTCACCAGTTCTTTGATGATAATTCTGTCCTGACAGGTAATAACCAGACCGATGTCATCGGCTGGATTGCCGTAGCCGTGAAATCCGTACTGGCGGAGCATGCTCAGACATTTATTCAAGCTGGGGCGGTGATCATTTGACAGCTTATATTCTTGACAGTGTCTTCTGGGTCTAACTCCCCAGGTGTGAAAATAATGAAATCTGGTAAGTTCAATAAGCTCTTTCTGCCTGAGATGCTTATTGCGCGGAATAAGCTTGTGAAACTCTGCCGAACGCTTGAGCACAGCCTGCCCGAACTCCCGTCCGAGGGAGTTGATGACCTTCATGTCCGGCTCTTTGCTGATGTCGACAATTTTTGTTCCCTGCTGCAGCTTAACCCTGAACAGTGCCTCTCCGAAGAACAGGGCCTCCTTCCAGTCATGCGAAAGGTAAGTGCCGACTCCCAGACATTCTCCGCTCCCGAACCTTTTACCGTGCTCGCTCCTCCAGATGAGATTTTTAAAGCCTGCTTTCTGGATTGATTTCACATTCCCCGGCAGTGTGCCATGATAATAGTCTAATCTCACAGGCAATGCTCCCTTGGTTATGATCTCATGGGAATAATCCGTGCTTCTTCACACCAGGCTGTTCACCCCCCCAGCCCGAATCTGCCTCCCTTCCCCAGCTACACTCTTAACATTTCCAGCCATGCTGAAAGTGCACAATTTAAGGCATATATTGTACATTCCCAGCCATGCTGAAAATGTACAACATATGCGATTCTCAGTCTGCTAAATGAGGCAGTATGCCCCTCCATCAAGACTGATGACTTTTATGCCGTTATCCAGAAAGATTTTCCGGTCACGGTGCAGATGACCGTGAACAATGGTTTTTACTTCCAGGAGTTCGGCCAGATCATTTATTTCTTTAAAGCCGTAACTATGCCAGTCAGGAGCCATGTGGGTTGCCAGAATATCTGCAGGACCCTGATCAAACAGAATATCGAAATCTTCGGGAAATATTGCTGTCCAGCCTCTGAGGGGCAAACCTGCCTGCATGCAGTTCTCAGGAAGTGCACCCTCGAGACCTTCCCCTGGGGCCAGGCGGGTCAGGTAATCCTGCCTCCTGTTCCACTTAGGCTTACCTTCCCCGTCCTGTGGATGCCAGACTTCCTGCCGGAATTCTCCGCCAAGTCCGGCAATGCGCACTCCGGCTATTTCAACCACTCTGTTTCCAAGGTTGAAATCCCAGTGGGAAAAATGGTTTTTTAAGAATACCGTCTGATCACTGTCGTGATTGCCCAGTATCCACCACACCGGACAGGGTATATCCAGTACTATCCGGTCAAGTGGAGTTTCCGGCTGCTGATCACCCACAAGGATCACGGCCTCAGGGTGCAGTTCCTGTGCAGCCTTGATGACAGGCTTGAAATCGCCGTGTGGGTCGCCCATGAATAATATGCTCATTGTGATGTCCTTATAAAATATTTCTCTAGCCCACTCGAAGACTCGTTAGAGACGCTGAGGGCGCTGAGAAGAGAAGCTGCTTTTTCTCAAAACTCTTCAGTATCCAGTACATAGTACCCCATGCCCTGAAAATGCCTTTCCCTTGAAAGAATCCCCAGGCCCACAACCTTAACCCCGTTTCCCATTACTGATTCATAGAATTCATGGTGGTGGCCGTGGATAATCATTTTTACATTCAGAAGCCCGGCCAGATGGTCAATGTCCTTGAATCCGTGCAGGTGGGTGCTGGGTGGCTGGTGACAGACCAGTACATCAGCCGGACCCTTTGATTTCAAAGTCTCAATATCTTCCGGAAAAATTGTTGACCAGTGCTTTCTTGGCAGCCAGCCCTGAAACCTGGTGTTCGGTCTTGAATGTTCCAGAAAAGCCTCCCGGTCGTAAAACCGCCAGCTGGATTCCTGCCTGGAATGCCAGACTGAAGCCCTGAACACGCCTCCCAGGGCGGCAATGCGCACTCCGCCGAACTCAATCACCCTGCAGTTGATATTTTTATCCCAGGCAGGTAGATGGTTCTTAAGAAAGCGGTCCTGGTCAGTATCATGATTGCCCAGGATAAAGCGTACCTTACAGGGAAACCTGTGCATTACTTCATCCATGGGTTCTTCAGGGGTCTGATCTCCTGCAAGGATGGCCAGATCTGCCTGCTCTGCTGCTGCAATGGCTGCAGCCTGGTCCAGAAGTCCGTGAGGATCGCCGATAAATACAATTTTCATGAGATTTTCCTTAAATGTCGAATTTCGAATTATGAGTTATGAGTTATTACAGAATTTTAATGATATTTTTGGTGGCAGCGGTAATTATTATTCCCTTCTGCTCCAGCTGCGGGAACTGAGATAATTCTGACCGTCTGAGCATCTGCAAATATAAACTTTTCCGGGCCAGATTCATTAATCGCGGGGAGCATGCTCCCCGCGAATGATTTTACATGTATGCATTAGAACGGAGGTTCATCGTCCGTAACTGTTTCTGTAGAGCACATGCCCGGAGTTCGGGAAGACGGTTCACCAGATTTGAGCTTTCTGCAGTCCGGACATACAGGTACAGAATATCGCTTTGATTTTCCCTGGCATGGTTTCCCGCAGCAATAACAGGTGCTGAGACTGGCCAGAGATGCACTGCGGATTATCTCCTGCACAAGCTGATCTTCTTCCCTGCCAAGGCCTCTGGTGTCTGCCTCTATCGCAAGCCTGTTGTCATGCTCGGCAATATTTTTTATTGTAATCTTATCTGAAACTTGAATGATGTTGTCCAGGGCATTAAATATGATGCCTGACCAGCCGACAGCATTCAAACTTACCTGCTCGAAAGGTTTCAAAAGAATCTGACCGTATCTTTCTCCAAGTTCTTCATCAAATAACTCCAAATCGATATCATCAACCAGACAGCAGGCCTGCGCCCTTGAGGCAGAGCCATGCTGACCGCCGCATATATGACAGCATCCGGCCAGCTGTCTGTAAACTGTTTTTCTGAAACGAGTTATTTTTTGTTCACTGCCGTCAACTTTAACTTTTGACTCATTTGTACTCACTGAGAGCTCCAATATAACAATTTTCTGCCTTGCTGCCGTTTCAGCTGCTTTGCTTATAACTGCGGCCCAGCCGGCGGCCAGTTGCGGATTTTCAGTATCAAGCTCAACCCTGCTGTCCTGGGAAAATGCCTCTGGAGCTTTATTGTAGATTGCTTCCAGTATTTCTGATTCTCTGGTCCACTCAGGCCCCCTGAGAAATAACTCCACAGGTCTCAGATCAAATCCTGATCCTCCCCATGAACTGCAGGTCTCAGGAACAGGCAGAGAATTGATGAATGACGTTATTGAATCGTGAACCTGCTGTGCATTTTCAATACTTACTGTCAACCGCCGCTCCGGCAGAGCATACTTGACCACAATGGCCTCTCCAGGCCCAAGGTCCTGGACTTTTATGCCGGGTGAAAATGAATTTTCAACCCAGATATCTGTTGCTGCATCATCGTTCTGCATGATTATCTTGCACCCGAAGTTGGACAGCATGGACCTGACCGCGTGCTCGCACCCGCTTCTATAAAGGCTGGACATGTTCTGAGTAGCCATGACATTGATAACTTTGAATTCCCTGGCCTTGGAAACCCAGCTGAAATCATCCAGGGATGAATTTTCATCCAGATGCAGAATATCCTGAAATTCATCCATGAGGCAAAGTACATAGTCATGATCAGATATCTGATCTTCATGATCGAAGCGTGAGTAGACAGCGCTGTAAAAACGTTCCTTGAGCATCCTGGCCAGCCTGTTGCCCGGCCCCCCGCTCTTAACTGAAAACCTGATCACTACCATTTTTTTCTGTCTTAAAATCAGATCTTCAAGGTCCACCCCGGGTCCGTCCACGGAAGACAGATTATCAGCCAGAGACCCTGACGCAAATTCCTCCAGAAATTTCCTGGGCAAGGCCAGTCTCCATGCCACCTGCTGGTCCCAGTCTTTTTGGTGGCTTTTAGTTTTGGCTGGAACAAGTATGCTGAAATTGTCAGACTCCACTCGCGCCTTCAGACCCAGGTGATCAGGATTTGAATGGTCCATGCAGCTCAGAAAATATTTCCAGGTCTTCTGGGCCATCTCCTGATCATTGATAAGCCTGGCAATCAGGGCCAGACTCGGGGCAAAGCCTTTGCCCGGCCTCATTTTTTCTATAAAGTATAATGTCCTGCACACCTGCTGAACCATCCCTGTTCCCTTAAAATGCCAGTCAACGTTGTTGGTCTTTTTCACCTTTTCCATAATCAGGCTTTCCAGTATCTGGCACTGCTCATCAAGACTGTAGCATTTAAGAATATTTATTGGCTGAGCAGTATCATGCGTGCCTATTTCAATTATATCCGCCTCTCTGCCGCAGGTAGCGGCAAGCTTTCGCACAGATCCGGTAAAGTTATTTTTGACGTCAATTATCAGGCCGCCCATTGTCTCTTTCAGAGCTTTTTCCAGAACAGGCAAAGTATGTGTGGATGTCTTGCCGCACCCGGTTATGCCCAGAATCATAAGATTATGATTGGCCTCTTTCATGGATATACTGTATCCGGAGTCAAAGGTAATTAATGCTTCACGGTCCTGGTACTGAGGTTCAGCCGGCTGACTGCTCTTGTCTTTTCGAGACAGAAAGCCAACAGGCCTGGCTTTGGCGGCAACATTTGATTTCATAACAATCCTCCTGTAAGGTTTCGAAATACAGTATATATTATACTGATAGACAATTGGTGAAAATAATACTCCCTGGCACTGCAGAGAGCTTAAATGAAGCATTTTTAAGGGTTAAGCAGAAAGATTCTGGTTCAGATTTGAATAAAACTTATGAACTTGAGATACTGCTGTTTTGACTGAGAAGCTGATCAATTTCAGATCTTGAATTGAGGATGTGATCGATAAGCCCGTAATCCCTGGCTTCAGCCGGACTCATGTAGTAATCTCTGTCAGTATCATGCTCCAGTCTAACCATGTCTGTTCCAGTATGCCTGGACATGATTTCATTGAGGCTCTTCTTGAGCTTGATTATTTCCCTGGCCTGTATGTCAATATCCGTAGCCTGCCCCTGAAATCCTCCCATGGGCTGATGGATAAGTATCCGGCTGTGGGGCAGTGCGTAGCGCATTCCCGGCTCTCCTGCGGCCAGGAGCAAAGCTCCCATGCTGGCGGCCTGCCCCATGCACAAGGTGGCCACTGGAGCGGAAATGTACTGAATTGTGTCATAAATGGCCATGCCTGCAGTGACTGATCCGCCCGGGGAATTGATGTACAGGTTTATTTCCATTTCCTGATTTTCCGACTCAAGAAACAGCAGCTGAGCACAGACAAGATTGGCAATGTCATCACTTACAGGAACGCCCAGAAACACTATCCTGTCCCTGAGAAGCCTGGAATAGATGTCATAGTGCCGTTCTGTCCTGCCCTGACTCTGAACCACCGTGGGAATGTAATTCATCCTTCCTCCTTGAAACTACAGATTTACCGGGGGCCTGGAAACAGTCAACACCCGCTTGCGAACTTGACGTTTCCGGCTAACTTGAAATGCAGTATTATATATAATGCTGGAAATGTCAAGAAAAATTTTGCTTTCTGGTTATTTTTTCAGGAAGTGCTTGACACGCAATAAAAACCTGTAATACATAGTGACTATGCACAGCAGAGCCAGGCGGCAGAATAGAGACAGGGCCGGAAAAACCAGCATTTACAGAAGTTGTTCACTGCCATGATGTAAATTACAGTATATTAAATAATTCAAAATGTCAAGAAAAATTTGATAATTGTGGAAAAAGGGCTTTAACTGACTGCTGAATATTCAGCATGATTGACAAAAGGCATCCATTTTTCCAAGCCGTAAATACACAAAAAAATACGGTTTATCAGCGTGTTGAAAAAGTCCTTATTCAACTGGCTGTTCAAAAATTCCAAGTGCAAGGAGCAAAAAAAGTTCAAGATCGCAGCGTATTTATGATACGTAAGAGTTTGAACTTTTTGCAGCGACGCAGCAATTGGGAGATTTTCAACTGTCAGTTAATGGGAGGGAAACAATGAATACATTAAGAGAAAAAGCATTCATGCCGGTGGATCAGCAAGAAAAAGATCTAATGGAATCCATTGAGCGCAGCCAATGGCAGCCCGTTGAAAATCCGGATCAGGAAAGAAAGCATGCAATGGAGGCTGCTCGAAATACCCTGAATACCCTGAAAAAGGACAAGCGAATCAATCTTCGGCTTTCACAAAAAGACTACCACCAGATACAAATAAAGGCACTTGAGGAAGGCATACCCTGTCAAACTCTCATTTCAGGCATTGTACATAAACACCTCAACGGCTCCCTGATACCCCGAACATAAACTGCCGCAGCAGTCCCAGACTATGAACACGGAAAGCAAAAATAATATGGCTAAAGAAGAGCTTAAGAAGCTTGTAAACATAAGATCCGGCTATTCCACGAGAACCCGGCTTACCCGGAGCGGGTCCGGAGGCATTAAGGTTATCCGGCCGGCCGACATCTCCATGTGGCAGCCTGTTGACTACACAAGCCTTCAGATCATGGACATAAGTCCCAGAAGCGCTGAATCTCACTATCTAAAGTCCGGTGAAATTCTTTTCTGGGGGCGGTCAGGTCAGATTTATTCTGTTCTGCTTGACCAGGTTCCAGAAGGAGTTGTTGCAGCAGGCAGCTTTCTTGTCCTGACAGTCCATTCAGGACAAACTCGTTTGCTTCCTGAATATCTGAACTGGTTCCTTAATTCCAGAGGTGCTGTCCGCTATTTCCAGATGATTACCGGGGACTCGCCTCAAAGAGTAGTGACCAAAGCCGCGCTTGAAAATCTGAACATCCCCCTTCCAAAACCCAGTGATCAGTTCCAGATTGTTAAGACCTGGAATCTTTTGCTTGAAGAAAAGGAATTGACCATGGAAAGACTCAAAATCAGAGAAGAACTGGTAAATGCCGTTATAGAAGACACTATAGAGGAAAGCGTCGCAGATGAAAGATAATCCGTTTCACGATCTGATATCCACTTGCCTGGAACATATCAAGAACAGTCCTGGCCAGGATGAAAACACTTATATGAGTACTTTTTCCCTTGTATTGTGGAAAAGACTTTCAGAAAAAACAGGGGATCAGGGTTTTGCAGAGGCCCGGACAAAGGCTGTTGTAAAAGATCAGGCTGCTGAACTGATTCACAAGGGCATGATCAGGTTTGAAGAAAAATATCCGAATGAGACAAAAGGGATGTTCGATCTGATACTGAAGCATGGTTCATATTATAATGAAGATGGAAACATGCTCATTAGACTGCTGGACTATCTGAACGATATATCCTTACAGAACATCTTTGAAAGAGGATCAGCGCATGAATATGTTGAAGCTATGGAAGAATTATCTTTTTATAGTCCGCTTAAAGGAAAATTCAGCGTACCTGTATCCATACCCAGACTGATACGGAGTGTTCTGTCCATCCAGGAAAAAGACAGGGTTTTCTCTTTCGGGTGTGCTCCGGTCATAAGTATCCTTGATTATTTCATCAATGAAAAGAGTTCGCTTATTTTTGCCCAGGACGTAAATATCCGTTTTGCCATTATGGCCAAGGTCCTGCTGGCTTTGTTCAATATTGACCACTCCAGGATCGTGCCTCAGAACTTTGTTGAGCAGCCAGCTTTTGTTAAAGACGGCAAACTTGAAACTTTCGACTGTGTATTCGGCATTCCGCATATGGGTAAAATCTCCGCTGATCTGGCCGAGAAACTGCGAAATGATCCTTATGGCCGTTTCCCTGATCTTCTTTTTGATCGTTTTTCCAAAGAACTGGTCACGCTGGCCCATGCCCTGAAAGTATTGCGGCCCAAAGCGGGACGAGGCGCCATACTTCTTCCCCAGAGATTCCTAAGCATGATGAATACCCGCAAAATAAGAACTTACATGGTTTCCATGAACTTTGTTGATACCATTGCCACCCTGCCCCGCTTTCTTTTTCCCGGCCTGACCATGGATCTGGCCCTGCTTGTTTTCAGAATGGATAAACAGGACAAAAAGGTTAATTTTATTGATGCTGAGCCGCTTTGCAATAAGGCAGACAGAAGCATTGACCAGAAAAAATTCCTGGAGATATATTTCAACAGAGCAGACAGCAAACATTCCATGCTGGTGGACAATACCAAAATACTTGGCCATGACTCCAGCCTGTTTCCATCTGTTTATCAAAATATAAAGCCGGACAAGGAAAGAAAAAGCGTACAGCATCTCAGAGATGAGCTGTCCGGTATTGACGGCAGGCTGCGGGAGGTGCAGAAAAGACTGGATAGCAGGCTGGGCCGGAGCGAATGAAACATGTTGTGCCTGAGTGAGTGAACATCAGCTGACACTGGCCGACAGACAGGCTGTCTCGAAGATATTGATGGTTTTCTCAATAACTGATTATTCTAGCCCCCAATATGCAATGCATGTCTGATTATTTTTTCCCAGTGCGACCAGTTACGTCATAGTTACAAGGTATACTCCTGAACATAACCGGGCAGCACTGAAATATGCTTATTTAATAGCGGTGCTGCATTTTTTAAGAATCTCTGCTTTACAGTTCGTGTGTGACCAGAAGTCCAAACTACTCTCTTTTTTTCAAACCATTCATAAAAAAAATGGGGGGGGTACAGCAGGGTATATAATATCTATCAAGAAAAATATACCCCAAGTGTTCAACGACAATTATCTTTCCCTGTCAACGACAATTATAATTCCCATCAGCCACTCCCAAATAATCACTCTTTAATCACCCTCAATGTCCAAAGTTAGTTGTCTGTTTGGACGAGCTCAGAGGGAGGCCCAGAGGAGGCCCCCCGGGGGGCCTCCTCTGGGAGCAAAAAATGTTAGCTTTCCCTGCTTCCTTTATTTTGCTGGGACTTTTCCAACCGGTAACTTGGCAAATTAAGTTCCAGGATAACACAGTGGTGAACCAGCCGGTCAATGGCTGCGGCGGGAGTCGAACCCGCGTCCAGGAATGTTCCACACAGAGCTTCTACAGGCATAGTCCGACTTTATATCTCGCAATGAAGTAAGCCTCGGACAGGCATCTTCAAAGCCAGTCTCAACTTGTCTTACCATTCATCGCCTTGAGACAGGGCTATGAATGGGCAACCTGATGGGGTGTCGTCGCTTCCATTAGGCTTATCAGGCATGGGCCAGAGGAAACGTGGCTGATCTAAGCAGCCAGTGCGTAATCGTTGTTTTTGGCAACTAATCTTTGTTTTCTTTAGGGTCGGACCTAACCATCATCCTTAAATATCAGGATAAATATCCCAAAACAGCCTATTTTCGGAGCTTAGAAGCCCCATTTTACCCTCAAAAACATCATTGTAAGCCGATACAGGTTCTTTCAGTGCGTACATCCCTGACTTGCCTACTTCATGGACCCTGCGGCCGCAAGCTCTGCTGCCAAGCATTTCCTTGACCTTTTCGACAAAATCTTTGCAGCCCACTGCAACACCTTCAGTCCAGTCGGCTTGCCTTGGAGTTCTCTCATCCAAT